>JAOZPF010000240.1 GCA_029932895.1 Anaerolineae bacterium
ACACGCGCCGCTCAACTCTGGTCCGACTGTTCGAGCAGGCAACCCAGCCCGAGGCCGCCTGCAATGTGACAAACGCAAGTGCGCCGCTATACGGTCGTCGTTTCACCCGCTCGTGAAAAGGAGGCCCCGTGAACTGGATAGCCGTACTATTAGCCCTCTTGCCCGTGATCGTCATCCTTTTGTTGCTCGTCCTGCGCCGCAGCGCTGCCGACGTGTCCGGCGTCATTGGCTGGCTCGTCGCTCTGGCGGTGGCCTGGCTCTACTTCGAGACCCCGCTCTCTGTCTTGCTACGGGCCAGCCTGAGCGGCGTGGTGGCCTCGCTACCCATCGCATTGGTGGTAGCGACCTCGATCTTGCAGGTAACCGTTATGCTCGAGACAGGGGCCATAGCCCGTGTGGTCACGCTCATCAAGTCGGTCGCACCGGACGATCAGGTGGTGCAGATTCTGCTCATCAACGTCGGGGTCGGCACGCTGCTGACCGCCCTGGGCGCGGTGCCGGTCTCGATCCTGCCGCCCATTATGCTGGCCCTGGGCTACTCCTCCTTCGCCGCCATCGCCTTACCAGCCATCGGCTACGACGCACTCTGCACCTATGCGCTCCTGGGTATCCCAGTGGTCGTCTTTGCCAACTTTGTCGGTCAGCCGGTGGCCCAGGTGGGATATTATTTCGCCCGCTTTATGCCCGTCATCAGCACATGCATCGCCTTTGGCATGCTGTATATCGTCGGCAAGTGGCAAATGATGTGGCGCGGAGCGATCCCCACTCTCATTGCCGGGCTGACCGCCGGGTTCATCGCCATTGGCATGAACGAACTGGGGTTGATCACACTCACCGGCATCGGCGCTGGAGCAGGGGTCGTGGTGGTCATGCTGCTCTATCTCAAGCTCACCGGGAAGACGCTGATCGACCGCAGCGACTTGAGCGAAGGGGACCTAGCCATCGAGGGGAAAATGTCCCTGTGGGCAGCTATCTCCCCCTGGCTTATCCTAACCGCCACCTCGCTGCTGTTCAACGCGCCGTTCCTGCCGTTTTTCGATCTGACCTTTAGAAAGCTGGCGATGCCGGTCGAGATCATCCCCGGCGCACCGGAAAAGATACGCCTGTTCTGGCAGGCTTACTTTTGGATTCTGGTTAGCACAGTGCTGGCCCTCCCCTTCCTCAAAGCGACACGGGCACAGCTCAGTACGTCGCTGCGCAAGTGGCTCAAGCGGGCACCGCGCCCAGTCCTGGCAGCAGCGGTCTTTTTCGCCATCGCCTTTGTCATCAATCACTCTGGCAAAGGCACCGACTGGCAACTGGTGGACGCGAGCCGCAATATGGTTCACGTCATCGCGCAGGCCTCGGCACAGACGTTTGGCAAACTCTACCCCTTGATCGCCCCCTTCCTGGGACTGTTCGGCGGATTCATCAGTGGGTCGGAGACCTCATCAATCGCCATGCTGACCGGGCTGCACCTATCGACGGCAGAGAGCATCGGCGCGGTGGGGTTGCTGGTCGCCGCCGCCAGCGGGATCGGCGGGGGGTTGGCCAGCGTCATCTCGCCAGCCAAGTTGCAGAACGCCGCCGCCAGCATCGACCGCATCGGCGAGGAGGCGCAGGTGATCCGCACCACCTTTGTCATCTCGCTGGTTATCACCGCGATATGCGCCGTGATGGCGCTGTTGTGGGCTTTTTGAGGCCAGGCGGCAAACACCCGTTGCCTTCCCCCTACTTTCTGTTACAATACCGCCTATGGATCTCAAGACCGCGCTCGGCCTCGAACCTGGCGAATTGGTCGCCTTTGTCGGTGCAGGAGGCAAGACGACAGCCGCCTGGCGGCTGTTACGGCTGTTCGTCTCCGCCAACGAATGGACCGTCTTTACAACCACTACCCAGATTTTTGAACCACAAAAGGTCCCCCTACTCCTGAGCCCCGACCCCGACCCGGCCGCTATCGCCCAGGCCCTGCTGGCTGAATTTCCCGCTCTATTCGTAGCCGCCGGACGAGGTCCAATGGGTGACCCCCAGCACGCCGCTCTCAGCCCCTACCCCGCCCACCCGCGCAAGCTGGTGGGACTAGGGCCGGAGTTGGTGACCGACCTGGCGCGGCGACTGCCACAGGTCACCTGGCTAGTGGAGGCGGATGGCGCCAAGGGACGGTTGATCAAGGCCCCAGCGGAGCACGAACCGGTCGTGCCTGGCGGCGCCGACTATGTCATCATCGTCGCCAGTCTGGACGGGCTGGGTAAACCGCTGGACGAACGGACCGTTCACCGGCCAGAGCGAGCCGCCACGTTGCTCCGGGTGTCCCACGGTACGGCACTCACACCACAGATGCTGGCCCAACTGATCACCCACCCCGAAGGAGGGTTAAAGGGCATTCCCCACCACGCGACGGCAGTCGCGCTCCTCACCCAGAGCGGAACCACTCCCCATCCCCAGGCACAGGCCATCGCCGCCGCGCTGCACCGCACACGCATCCGCCGCGTCGTTCTGGCCGACCTCCGCGCTCACGACGCTGTGCTGGAGGTGTGGAAGTGACCCACATTGGGGGGATCGTGCTGGCTGCCGGAGCCTCCTCCCGTTTCGGTCGGCCCAAACAGTTGCTGCAATGGGCAGGCAAGCCGCTCGTCGCTCGCGCCGTCGACGCCGCACTGGAAGCCGGGCTCGAACCTGTCGTCGTCGTGCTGGGCTGCGCCGCCGCGCAAGTGCGGGCAGAACTGGAGGACCGCGCCGTCCAATGGGTGATGAATTGGCGCTGGGAGGAGGGACTCAGCACGTCCGTACGACTCGGTCTGGCGATGCTCCCCCCAGACACGGAAGGGGCGATCTTCCTCCAATGCGACCAGCCTCTGGTAACTGCGAAGCTGCTGAAAAAGCTCATCCTGCGCTTTGAATCGACCCAGGCCCCCATCGTCTACCCCACCCACGCCGGCCAGCGATCCACGCCCGTCCTCTTTGACCGCGCCCTCTTTCCCGCATTGGCCGGGGTCAGCGGCGACAAGGGCGGCCGGTCGCTCATCGCGCGCTACGGTGACCAGGCCGTCTCCGTCGAAGTGGACGGCCTGCTGCTGACCGACATCGACACGCCCGACGACTATGAGCGGCTGCTGAAAGCAATCCCCTACTCCGAAGCCATCCCACCAAAATTCTCCCTTGCCGAAATCAGGCACCTGATCGTCGACATGGACGGGGTGTTGTGGCGCGGCAACGAGCCGGTGGAGGGATTGGTGGACTTTTTCGATCTGCTCCGCCAGCGGGAAATCGGCTTTGTCCTGGCGACCAACAACGCCAGCCAACGCCCAGACCAGTATATGAACAAGCTGGCCCGCTTTGGCGTGACGGTGGGGCCGGAACATATCCTGACCTCTGCCCAGGCCACTGCCGACTACCTGGCAAGCATCGCCCCGCCCGGCGCCCGTGTCCACGTCCTGGGGATGGAGGGGCTGCGGGACGCCCTGACCGCAGGGGGATTCACGTTGGTGGAAGAGGGGGCGGAGTACGTGGTCGTTGGTTGGGCCATTGACCTCACCTGGCGCAAGCTGGCAGTGGCGGCGTTGCAGATTCAGGCCGGGGCCACCTTCATCGGCACCAACCCCGACGTCACCTTCCCCAGTGAAGTTGGGCCGGTGCCGGGCAACGGGGCACAGTTGGCCGCCCTCCAGGCCGCCACGGGAGTTGCCCCGCTCGTCATTGGCAAGCCAGAGCCCTGGCTCTACCAGGAAGCGATGCGCCGCTTGGGAGCCACGCCAGAAACCACCGCGGTCATCGGCGACCGGCTCGATACCGACATCGCCGGCGGCGTGCGAGCCGGCCTACGCACTATCCTGGTCCTCTCCGGCACCTCCAACGAATCCGACCTGCGCGCCTCGCCGGTCCGACCGGACCTGGTTGCTGCCGACATCGGAGAGCTGGCGCGGCTGTGGAAGGAGGAGATGGGTGGCTGACCATTCCCTCCCCACCCTCTACGACCTGGACCTGGACGGCGTGCGGTCGTTGCTGGCAGGCTGGGGCCAGCCTGCCTACCGCGCCCGCCAGCTCTGGGAGTGGCTCTATGTCCACCAGGTCAGCCAGTTCGAGCAGATGGCCAATTTACCTATATCACTACGCGAAAGACTGGCAGCCGAGACGAGCATCGGCCTGCCCACCGTGGCCGCCACCCAGCTCTCCGCCGACGGCGAGACGCGCAAGGACCTGCTCCGGCTGGCAGACGGGGAGACGGTGGAAGCGGTGCTGATGCGGTACGCGCGCCGCCGCACTGCCTGTATCTCCACTCAGGTTGGTTGCCCCATCGGCTGCGCCTTCTGCGCCACCGGGCAGGCCGGCTTCCGCCGCAACCTCTCCAGCGGCGAGATCGTCGCTCAGGCCCTACACTTTGCCCGCATTCTACGCGGCGAGGGGGACCGACTGACCAACGTGGTGCTGATGGGGATGGGGGAACCGCTGCTCAACTATGAGAACACGTTGACCGCCGTCCGCC
>JAOZPF010000027.1 GCA_029932895.1 Anaerolineae bacterium
AACCGCCGCCAACACCGGCCGCCCGGCGGCCTTCTCTGATAGCAACGGGGCCAGTCGCGCCTTCCACAACATCGCTCGCCGGCTGCTGGGAGAGGACGTGCCGTTTGCACCGCTGGAGGAACCAGGGTTCTTCAAACGCCTCTTGCGACGCGTACGCACCGAGGGGGAACAGTCATGAAGATACTAGAGCTCTTTCGCCGCCGCCGAGAGCCGCCCAGCAGCAAGATCGCCCAGGAGCGGCTGCGCCTGGTGCTGGCCCACGACCGTGCCAATATCTCCCCTGGATTGTTGGATACCCTCAAGGACGAAATCATCGTTGTCATCTCCCGCCACGTCGACATCGATCCGCAGGGCGTGGAGGTCACTTTCTCGGAAGGCCCCCACGAAAGCCGCCTGGTAGCCGACATCCCTCTCAAGTCGCAACGGCGGCGCAGACGATGAGGCGCTGCTAGCACGCCGAGAGGAGATATGCACAGAGCCCAGGCCTGGCAACGATTTGACTTTGTCCTGCTGATCACCGTCCTGCTGCTGGTTGCCCTGGGAGTGGGCATGATCCGCAGCGCCAATCTGTCCACCCCCGATCTGGCCGACCTGTGGCGGCGGCAAGCCACCTTTGCCGCCATCGGCCTGGCCCTTTTCTTCCTCGCCGCTGCCATCCCCCCTACTTGGTTCCGCTACGTCTGGTGGGAGGGATACCTTCTGGCAATAGGGCTGCTGATCCTGGTTCTCTTTATCGGCGAGAGCGAGATCGGGAACGTGCGGCGCTGGTTCTTTGTCGGCGACTTTCGCCTCCAACCATCCTTCCCGGCGATGCTGCTCCACGTCGTGGCAATGGCCGCCCTTCTCGACCGCAAGCCCCGCAGGGAGCGTCGCCTGGCTATGGAGGGAGAGGTCAACGAAGAGACGCCTGGGCTGATCCTGTACCTCATCTCCGGCGTGATGAGCCTGGCCTTGGCCGGGCTGGTCTTTTTGGAACCGGATATGAGCACGGCGCTGATCTTTGTCGTCATCTGGTTCGCCGTCGCCTTTGTCGCCCGCGTCCCGCTGCTTTACTTGCTGGGCACGGTTCTGGCCGGGCTGGGTGCGATACCCCCCCTGTGGAAAGTGATGAAGCCCTACCAGCAGGAGCGCATCCTGACCTTTCTCAACCCATCCCGCGACCCCGGAGCGCTCTACAACATCACCCAGGCGCTGACCAGCATCGGCTCTGGCGGACTATGGGGGCAGAACTATGGCGCGGGCGCCCAAAGTCAGTTGCACTTTTTGCGCGTGCGCCACACGGACTTTATCTTTTCAGTCATCGGTGAGGAGTTGGGGTTCATCGGCACGGTGTTGCTGATACTTCTCTTCCTTCTCCTGGCCTGGCGACTGTTCCGCGCCGCGCTCCTGGCCCAGAACCGGCTGGGACGGCTGGTGGTGGCTGGCGCAGGGGCGGTGATCTTTTTTCCGCTCATCGTCAACATCGGGATGAACATCGGCCTGCTGCCCGTCACCGGCCTGCCGCTCCCCTTTATCAGCTACGGCGGCACCGCCCTGCTCACCTCGATGGTGGCGATGGGGCTGGTGGAGAGCGTGGCGATGCGAGCGGAATAGCGCCATGACAGCGCCGACGCCAGGTTCGCAGGAGTCAACGACGGCAACGGTGGCGCTGGCACGGGCCGAAACCAGGCGGGCAACGGTGGCGGCCTCGCTGGAGGGGATCGCCGCCAAGGTGAACCTGCGTGGAGTGCGGCAGGTGCTGGTCAAGCCGAACTTTGTCACCCCCCACCGCCAGTTGGCCACCACCCACGTGGACGGCGTACGGGCGACGCTCGACTTTATCCGGCAGCGATACGACGGTCCAGTGGTGATCGCCGAGGGAGCTGCGATGTCCCCCACCGAGGCAAGTTTTCGCGCCTATGGCTACCAGTCACTGGTGAAAGAGTACGGCGTCGAGCTGCGTGACCTCAACACAGACGATACGGTCACGGTCACGGCCTACGACCGGCATCTACGCCCGATGAAACTCCGCCTGGCGCGGACGGTGGCCGAGGCCGACTTCCGCATCTCGATCTGCCCACCCAAGACTCACGACAATGTCCTCGTCACCCTCTCGATCAAAAACATCGTCATGGGTTCACTGGTCAACCCTCACGCCAGCGGCGGCCGCGCAACAGCCGGGCCGCTGCAACGGGCCATGCGCTTCCTGGGTCGCCTGATGCCCCACTGGTACCACCACCTGGCGCTGGCCGAATGGGTCAAGGGAGCTCTCCTGGGCGGGCCGCGCGGGTCACAAAAGATGGCCATGCACCAATCGATCCCCATCCTCAACCTGAATCTGGCCGTCGTCGCCCCTATCGTCTGGCCCCACTTGGCCGTGATCGACGGCTGGGAAGGGATGGAGGGAGACGGCCCCGGAGATGGCGACCCGGTCCCCTGGCACGTGGCGCTGGCTGGGACCGACCCGCTGGCGGTGGACACGCTGACCGCCCACCTGATGGGTTTTGACACGGTGGGCTACCTCCACTACTGCCACCTGCTGGGGTTGGGAGTTGGCGACCCCCAGCGCGTCCATGTGGTTGGGAACCTGGCGGTGCCAGAGGCCCGCCGTCCGTTCCGCCCCCACTCCACAATCGAGGCCCAACTGCGGTGGAACCTCCCCGCGGCGGAGCGGTTCCTGACCACCAGCAAGCTCCGTCGTTAATTCCGCCGGTAACTACTCTGACAATGTTAGATTAGACGCACACTAGCAGGTCGTCGAAGATGTAGTTTAGCCCCTCGTGGGCGGCCTATGGGCAGCAAAATAGTTCAAAAACAAGCGAAAAACGGGCACGAACCCCTATGCTACAGGTCTCCCCGACAACCTGCTAGAGCGAATTTAGAAAAAAACGAATCGTAGCACAGCAATTTGTCCTGGATTGCGGACAAATTGGCACCTACAACCACGGTGGTTGGGAGAATTCGTTCCTCTCCTCATTCGTTGTAGTGCTGCCCCGAAATCCAACGCAGAGCCAAAAGCCTTTTGGAGTAGAGGCTTTAGCCGGATAAGATTGAGGGCTTTAGCCGGATAAGATTGAGGGCTTTAGCCGGAGAAGATCGAGGGCTTTAGCCCCACGTGGATTGCGGCACGGTGACCGGGCGAACCTGACAAAATGCCAGAATGTGCTAAAATGGATAACTGTTCAGAGGAGGTGCTAAAATGGACGGGCCTGAGACCAAACCCTCCAACTTTATCCACGACATCATTGACCGAGACCTCAAGACCGGCAAGTACGACCGCGTCCACACGCGGTTCCCGCCCGAGCCGAACGGTTACTTGCACATCGGGCACGCCAAGTCGATCTGCCTCAACTTTGGCCTCGCCGCCAGGTACGGCGGCCAGTGCAACCTGCGCTTTGACGACACCAACCCCATCAAGGAAGAGACCGAGTACATCGAGGCGATCAAGCGGGACATCCGCTGGCTCGGGTTCGACTGGGAGGACCGCGAGTTCTATGCCTCCGACTATTTCGAACAGCTCTACAAGTACGCCGTGCAACTGATCAAGGCGGGCAAGGCCTACGTCTGCGATCTGAGCGCAGAGGAAGTGCGAGCTTACCGCGGCACGCTGACCGAGCCCGGTCGGGAGAGCCCTTACCGCAATCGCTCGGTGGAGGAGAACTTGGACCTATTCGAGCGTATGCGGGCCGGCGAATTTCCCGATGGCTCCCGCACCCTGCGGGCCAAGATTGATATGGCCTCTCCCAACCTGAACATGCGCGACCCGGTGATGTTCCGTATTTTGCACGCTACCCACCCCCGAACCGGCGACGAGTGGTGCATCTATCCCACCTACGACTGGGCGCACGGCCAGTCCGACTCGATCGAGGGGATCACCCATTCCGTCTGCACGCTCGAATTCGAGGACCACCGCCCCCTCTACAACTGGTTCCTCGAACAACTGGGTATCTTTCACCCCACCCAGATCGAGTTCGCCCGCCTCAACCTCAGCTACACGGTGATGAGCAAGCGCAAGCTGCTGCGGCTGGTCAAAGAGGGATACGTCAGCGGCTGGGATGACCCGCGGATGCCCACGCTCTCTGGCCTGCGGCGGCGCGGCTACACGCCGGAATCGATCCGCGACTTTTGCGACCGCATTGGGGTCGCCAAGGCCAATAGCGTCGTCGACATCACGCTGCTGGAACACTGCCTCCGCGAGGACCTGAACAAGCGCGCGCCACGGGTGATGGCCGTGCTGCGACCGCTGCGAGTAGTCATCGACAACTATCCCGCGGAACAGGTAGAGTGGATGGAGGCGATCAACAACCCCGAAGAGCCAGGCGCGGGGACACGCGAGCTGCCGTTCTCTCGCGTGATCTATATCGAACGCGATGACTTTCGCCAGGACCCCCCGAAAAAGTACTTCCGCCTGGCCCCAGGCCGCGAGGTGCGCCTCAAGCACGGCTACCTCATCACCTGTGTGGATGTGGTCAATGACCCGGAGACAGGCGAGGTGGTCGAGCTTCACTGCACCTACGACCCCGCCACCCGCGGCGGCACGACGCCGGACGGGCGCAAGGTCCGCGGAACGCTGCACTGGGTCTCGGCCGCCCACGCCATCGACGCCGAGGTCCGCCTGTACGACCACCTCTTTGCCCAGACCGACCTGGAGGAGGGGGAGGATTTCACAGCCAACTTGAACCCCGACTCACTCCAAGTCCTCACCGGCTGCAAGTTGGAACCCGGCCTCGCGGACGCAGCGCCGGGCAGTCACTACCAGTTCCTGCGTTTGGGCTACTTTTGCGTCGACCCCGACTCCTCCGCCGATCACCTCGTCTTTAACCGCACGGTCTCTCTGCGCGACACCTGGGCCAAGATCGAGAGAGCGATGAAGCGACAGTGAGGACAGGGAGATGACCGTTCGCGTTCGCTTCGCACCGAGCCCCACCGGGGAGCCGCACATCGGCAACGTGCGCACGGTGGTCTTTAACTGGCTCTTTGCCCGCAAGATGGGCGGACAGTTTATCCTGCGCATTGAGGACACCGACCGCACACGTTACCGGCCCGAGACAATCCCGGTTATTATGGACGGGCTGCGTTGGCTGGGGCTGGATTGGGACGAGGGACCCAGCGTGGACGAACTGCGCCGCTCGGGGGTGGAGAACCCCGCGGCGTATGGGGTCGGCGGGCCGCGCGGCCCCTACATCCAGTCCGAACGGCTGGAGCTGTACCGCCAGGTGGCAAACGAGCTGCTCGAACGGGGCTGGGCCTATCGCTGCAATTGCACCCCGGAGCGGTTGGCACAGGTGCGGGAGGCACAACGGGCACGCAAGCTGCCCATTATGTATGATCGCCACTGCCGCGACCTCCCCCCGGACGCCATCTCGCCCGACGAACCCCACGTCATCCGCCTCAAGGTCCCTTTGAGCGGCCAGACAGTCGTCCACGACGTTATCAAGGGCGACGTGGTCCTCGAGAACAACGAGCTTGACGACCAGGTGCTCCTCAAGTCGGACGGCTTCCCCACCTATCACCTGGCTGTCGTGGTGGACGACCACGATATGCAGATCACCCACGTCATCCGCGGGGACGACTGGATCGTCAGCACACCCAAGCGCATCCTGATCTACCAGGCAATGGGATGGGAAATTCCCGTCTATTGCCACGTGCCGCTGGTGACGATGCCCGGCGGCAAAAAGCTAGCCAAACGGGCGGGGGCGACCTCCATCACCGAGTTCCGCGCCCAGGGCTATCTGCCCGCGGCGTTGTTCAACTTTCTGGCCCTGCTCGGCTGGTCCCCCGGTGAGGGGGAGGAACGCGAGATCTTTGACCGCGAGGAGCTGATCGAACGGTTCGATCTCTTCCGCGTCAACCGCGCTCCGGCATCCTTCTCCTACGACAAGCTTGACTGGATGAACGGCGTCTACATCCGCCGCACCCCGCAGGAGATGCTGCTGGAAAGCCTGATTCCGGTCTGGCAACAAGCGGGGCTGGTACCCGCCCCCTGCCCGGAAGAGATGCGACCGACTCTGCGGCGGATCGTGCCGCTGGTTCAGGAGCGGCTCAAGCGGCTGACCGATGTGGTCGAACTGACCGATTTCTTCTTTGTCGATTTCGAGCCGACGGTCGAGTTGTTGCTGTTCCCCAAGCTCAAGCTGGACGCGGAAAAGGGGCTTGATGTGCTGGAACAGGCGCGGCGCGTTCTGGCCGAGGTGGATGATTTCAGCGCCGCGGAGGTAGAGAGTGTGCTCCGGGCACTGGTGGAGGAGCTGGGGCTCAAGAACAGGCAGGTTCTGGGCATCATCCGTATGGCCGTGACGGGCAAGATCGTCTCCCCACCTCTCTTTGGCACGATCAGTATCCTGGGCAGGGAAAAGGTGCTCCAGCGCCTGGACCAGGCCACGCAGGTGCTGAAGCAGAAAACACACGGATAGCGCGAACGACGCCTGTGCAGAGAGGGTGATGTGCCCTGCTCCGCACGCATTTTTTGAGCAATTCGTGGAAACGTTACTCGCTTTTCGCTGGTATCTCGTTCTTCAACTGTTCGGCCTGGCCGCGCTCCCATTGGCCCTGCGCCTCTTTGGTCGCCTCCCAGGCCGCGGCTATGCCCTGGCGCGTCCGTTGGGCCTCCTTATGGGCGGGTGGGCTTTCTGGCTCCTCCTCACCTTCGGCTGGCTGCCCAACACGGCGGGGGCCGTGCTGGCGGCGTTGGCGCTACTGCTCGCTTTTGGCCTGGCGCTGCGGTTTGGCCATCGACCACCAGACCGTCAGCCTCTCTCCGCTCGCCACATCATCGCCGTCGAGCTCGTCTTCGGCGTCGCTTTTGTCGCCTGGTGCCTGGTCCGCGCTCATATGCCGCGCATCGAGACATCCGGTGGGGAAAAGTGGATGGAGATCGCTTTTCTGAACAGCGTCCTGCGCGCGGACCGCTTCCCCCCTCAGGACCCCTGGCTCTCTGGTTTTGGCATCTCCTATTACTACTTTGGCTATGTGATGATGGCGATGCTGACGCGCCTGGCCAACGTCCCCGCCACCATCGGCTTTAACCTGGGCATCGCCACCATCTTTGCCCTCACCTGTGGCGGGGCCTACGGGCTGGTTTACGCTCTTTTGGCGCGAGGAGATAAGCGGCAGGCAGGTTGGCAAGCGCTTTTTGGCCCCCTTCTGGTCGCCCTCGCCGGCAACCTGGAAGGAGTGCTGGAGGTCCTCCACGCGCGGGGGCTCTTCTCCGCCGCCTTCTGGCAGTGGCTGGACATCCGCTCCCTCAACGTCCCTCCTCCACCACTTGCCGAGGGGAGCTGGATGCCCACGCGCTTTATCTGGTGGTGGCAGGCTTCACGGGTGATTCACGATACCGCACCCTGGCACACCATCGCCCACCCGGCCAACCTGGAGGTGATCGACGAGTTCCCAGCCTTTTCGTTTCTCTTGGGCGATATGCACCCTCACCTGCTGGCCCTGCCCTTTGCCCTGTTGGCTCTGACCCTGGCCCTGGCCCTGCTGCGGCGCAATCCCAGGCCCCAAACAGCAGGCCGCCTCCTCCGCCATCTACTGCACCGCGACCCCGAAACAACAACTCTGCCGCTGGGACTGGAGAGCTGGGAACTCTTGGTGTACGCCCTCTGCCTGGGCGGGCTGGGGTTCCTCAACGTCCCCTCGGATTTTGCCATCTACCTCTTTATCACCGCCGCCGCCTTCGCCCTCCACCTCCGCAATTCGCAACCCGCAATCCGCAACTCGCAATTCGCAACCCGCACCCTCCTCTTTGCCCTCGCCCTGGCTGGCGGCGGCCTTTTCCTCTACCTCCCCTTCTGGATCGGCCTCCGCTCCCAGGTCTCGGGCTTGATGCCCAACCTGTTCAACGGCACGCGGTTGCCCCAGTTCATAGTGATGTTCGGCCCTCTCCTGCTCCCGCTCGCCACGCTGACGGTGGCCTCGGCGCGGGTGCGGCGGGTGAAGGCAGCCGACATCGCAGTCTGGACCGTCACCCTTCTTATGGCTACACTCTCCTTCCTCCTGCTGGCCGTCGTCATCACCCCCCAGGGACGCGAGTACTGGCTTGCATACCGCAGCGGCAGCCCGATCCCCGGCCTGGAGGGTATTCCAAATGCGCCCCTGCTGATCGCCGCCCGCCTGAAAGAGCGGCTGCTGACCCCGTGGACCCCGTTGGTGCTGGCCGTGCCACTCGTCACCACGTTTCTGATTCTGATCCGCCGCTCCGGCCCCGAAAAACCCGGGGAGACGCAACCAGCAACTCTCCAACCCGAGCTCTCTTACGTCCTCCTGTTGATCGCCACCGGCAGCCTCCTCGCCCTCTCCGTCGAGTTCGTCTATGTGCGCGATCTCTTTGGCACGCGGATGAACACTGTTTTCAAGTTCTATTTCCAGGTCTGGGTTCTGTGGAGCATTGCCGCCGCCTACGGCCTGGGACGGCTCGTCCGTTCCCGGAGCCCAGTCTCCAGGCTCGTCCTGGGAACCTCTCTGGTGCTGGTCGTCGCCAGTCTGATCTACCTGGCCCTGGCTATCCCGACGCGAGCGCGAGAGCACAGCGATCTCCCCACCCTCGACGGCGCGGCTTATCTCGCCCAATCCCACGCCGCGGACATGGCCGCCATCAGCTGGCTGAACAGGCAGATCGAGGGCACGCCGGTCGTTCTGGAGGCCCCTGCCGACCACGGTGGCGGTTACACGTACGAGGGACGGGTCTCTGCCTTCACCGGGCTGCCAACTCTGCTGGGATGGAGTGGCCATGAGCAGCAATGGCGTGGTACGTACGAGGAGCAGGCGCACCGCGAGCCGGTCATCGAGACGATCTATAGCACAAACAACCCGGCGGAAACCCTGACGCTCTTGCGGGAGTACGACGTTCAGTACGTCTATGTCGGCCCGGTGGAATGGGACCGCTATCCCGCCGCAGGGCTGACCAAGTTCGCCCGCTTTATGGAGGTGGTCTATGACGCCGACGGCGTGGTCATTTACCGCCGCGCGGCATCCACGACGGACATTCCCCCCCGTCCACCAGGGCCGCAGCGTCCCCACGGCGGGGAGATAGCGCCGCAGCCGTAACGGGAGGCAGGAAGCGAGGTATGATCGAGGAACGTCGTTCAACACAGCCAGTTATCACCCTGCTATGGGTCGTCCTCGGCCTGGCGGCCGGCGCATTGCGCTTGACCGGCCTGGGAGCCGCTCCGTTGAGCGCGGCTGAGGCGACCCTGGCACTCGCCGCCTACCGCGCCGCCCACGCCATCGGCACTCCGGCGGCACTGTCGCTGCCCGCCAGCGGCTATAGCCCCCTGTTGTTGCACGCCAACATCATCCTCTTTGCCCTCTTTGACAGCAGCGACGGACTGGCGCGGCTGCTCCCCGCCCTCGCGGGCACCTTTCTGGTCCTCACCCCGCGCCTGCTGCGGCGATTCCTGGGGGAGTGGGGAGCGCTGGGCATGGCCCTCTTCCTGGCCCTTTCCCCCACCTTCCTCCTCGCCTCCCGCACCCTCGACCCCACCACATGCGCCGCCCTTGGTGTGATGCTCCTGCTCGGAGGAGTCGCTCGCTTTGCCACGACACGGGAGACCCGATTCGTCACCTTGTCCGGAGGTGCGCTGGCCCTCGCGCTAACGGCCGGAGCGGAGGCGTGGGGGTTGCTGCTGGGCCCACTACTGGCTTTGGCTGGCAGCCTCCGGGCCTGGAGAACCGCGCTACAATGGGCACGCCCGCTCGTCCGCCCCCTGGTCGCCCGCTTTCTGGCGGCGCTGGGGCTGGGGCTTCTCGTCATGGGCGGGGGCCTGGGGTTGCACCTGCCCGGGCTGGCTGCCATCGGCGACCAATTCCTCGCCTGGTTGGCCCTCCTTCACCCCTTTGGCCCCTCCTCCTCTCCCTCCCCCGCCCTCCTGCTGCCGGCCTACGAACCACTGCTCCTCCTCGCCGGGCTGGCGGGACTGGCAACGGCCACAGGACGACGACGGGGGCCAAGCCTCCTGCTGGCCCTCTGGGCCGCGGTCGGCGGCGCACAACTGGCACTGATGCCAGGGGCAAAACCGACCGACCTCGCCTGGGTACTCCTGCCGCTGGCCGGGCTGGGCGGGCTGGCGGCTGAAAGACTGGTCCGCTCCCTCCAGACCCACGGTCAGTGGCTGAACGAAGGGTTGCACCTGCCCATCTCGCTCGCCCTCTGGGTCCACTGTGGGCTGAACTTGGCCGGATACGCCCGCAACGGGGATCCAATCGACCAAATGCTGGTCGGGCTGACACTCCTATTGCAGCTTTTGCTCACCGCCGTCTTTGGCTTTGCCGTCTCGGCACCGCAGCCGGAGGAGACATCAACCCAAGCAGCACGACGAGGACTGGCAACGGCGATGCGAGCAGGTGGCCTCTCGCTGGGGACCGTCCTCCTGTTCACCACCTTCTCCGCCGCGTGGGGCCTGACCCACCTGCGTCCCACCGATCCCCGAGAACTCTTGGCGCAGGGAGCAACCGCGATGGAGGTGCGCACACTGACCGCGGTCACAGAGCAGGTTGCCGTGCTCAACACCGGCCTCGAGACGGGGCTGCCCGTCACCTTTGTGGGAGAACCCGACCCGGCGGTGGCCTGGGCGCTGCGCCAGTTCGACCAGCAGGTCGTCAGCAGCCCGAGCGCGGCGCAACAGCCGCCGCTGCTGCTCACGCCCCCCCAGCCCTCACCGCCCGGTTACTTTGGCGAATCATTTACCCTGCACCGCGCCTGGCTCCCCCATTGGAGCGGGCCAGAGACGGCGCGCTGGCTGCTCTACCGCGAGACGATCACCCCCCCTGTGACCACCGACCAGGTCATCCTCTGGGTCCGCACCGACCTGGGGACGGCGGCGCAGGATCAATAGGACAGGGATATGAGTAAATCACGAGAGAAATCCTGGCTGGATCGCCCCATCGTCGCGGGCATCGGACTGAGTTGGGAGCAGGGGCTGTACCTTCTCATTATCATCCTCTGCCTTGTCTCCCGTCTGGCGATGCTCGGCTACCGTGTCGAGAGTCACGACGAAAGCCTACACACCAAGCACGCCTGGGACCTTTATGTTGGGAACGGCTTCCAGCACAACCCGATGATGCACGGCCCCTTCCTCTTTCACGCCACGGCGTTCAGCTATTTTCTCTTCGGCGACAGTGACTTTTCCGCCCGCTTGCCCGTCGCTCTGATGGGCACCCTCCTGGTTGCTTTCCCCTACCTCCTACGGCGCTATATGGGGCGAAGAGGCGCGTTGGCAGCCTCTTTGCTCTTTCTCATCTCCCCCTCGATCACCTACTACTCCCGCTACATCCGTATGGACATTCCGGCGATTCTGTTCGCAATGACAGTCATCTGGGCCGTCTTTCGCTACCTGGAGCAGGGCCGAGCCAGACACCTCTACATCCTAGCCGCGGCCCTCGCGCTGCTGTACGCCACCAAAGAGGTCGCTCCCATCTACACTATCATCATCGCCCTCTTCCTGCTGGGCCTCTTTGCGGTCCGGGCGCTAAAGCAACCCTGGAACTCGGCAGCGGCGGAGAGGGCGCTCACCATCGCCATGCTGGTAGCGCTGCTCGGCCTGATGGTGCTGGCGGCGGGCTGGGCCATCGCTCGCCCCGCGCCGACGGATCAGGCCGCTGCGGGGCAGATGCCTGCCGAGGCGAGCAGCACGCCACCCGGCCTGCCGGCCTGGGGACTGGCCGGCGGCATCCTCGCCGGTCTGGCACTGGCGGCCAGCGGAGCGATCATCCTCTACGGCGTATGGGGCAAGCTACACACTTTCCGCTCTTTTGACCTGCTCGTCATCATCTCCACCCTCTCCCTCCCCTTTGCCTCCCCCATCCCCATCAAGCTGGCATCCACGATAGCCACGCGAATCGTGGTCAGCTTTGCGGACCCGACCATCGTCCACACCGTCTGGTCCACCCTCGCCAATCTCGACCCCCTCAGCTACCACGCCCCCGACATTTACTACTCTGGAGCCATCCTGGCTCTGGTCATCCTGGCTGCCATCGCCATCGGCCTGACCTGGGACTGGCGACGCTGGTCGATAGCAGCAGCGATAAACACCGCCATCTTTTTGCTGTTCTTTACCACCGTCTTTACCAACGGCGCTGGCATCGCCAGTGGATGGGTTGGCTCTGTGGGATACTGGCTAAAGCAGCAGGGCGTCGAGCGTGGCGGTCAGCCCTGGTTCTATTACCTCGTCATCCTGCCGCTGTACGACTTTCTCCCCCTCATAGGCGCTCTGGCAGCGCCGCTCTACCTGGGAGCGCGTGCCCTGACCCGCCGCCTCAAGCCACCCCCCGTTCCAAGCGGCGAGAACCCCCAAGAGCCCACTGAGCATCAACATCCAGCCACCAAGCCGTCGCTCCCTCAGCGGCAGACCCTTTTTGTGTCCTTTCTATTCTTTTGGACCATCATGGCCTGGTTCGGTTACTCCTACGCTGGTGAACGAATGGCCTGGCTTACCCTCCACCTCACCACGCCAATGATCATACTCACCGGCTGGCTGCTGGGCCGCCTGGTGGGGGGAGTGAACTGGCAAGATGTGTGGAAACGATACGGGTGGGCACTCCCCTTGCTCCTGCCCGCCGTCGTGGCGGCGCTGGCCTCTTTTGTCAAGGCGACCGCTCAAGGGCCGTTCCAAGGCGTCGAGTACAACCAGCTTGTCGTCACCGGCACTTTCCTGGGCGGGCTAGTGGGCGTAGTCTTTATGGGCATCATCGCCGGGGTGATCTGGGCGCGGGTCGGCTGGCGCAACGGCTTGCTTGTCACCATCCTCACCCTCTTCCTGACCCTGGGGCTGCTGACAGTCCGCGTCGCCTACCGCTTCTCGTTCATCAACTTTGACCGGCCCGCCGAGTTCCTGGTCTATGCCCACGAGGGGCCGGACGTGCGCACGACGATGGAGCAACTGGAGGAGCTCTCGCTGCGGGTCGGCGGCGGCGAACACCTCATCGACGTGAGCTATGGCTCCGATGGTTCCTGGCCCTTTTACTGGTACCTGCGCAACTATCCCAACGCCCGCTTCTACGGCGAGCAGCCTACCCGCGATCAGGTCCTTGCCACGGCAATCATCGCCGGTCAGCCCCAGTGGAACGTAGTGGAGCCGTACCTGGGAGATGATTATTACACCTTTGATTATTTCTTCCTCTGGTGGCCCATCGAGGACTATCGCCAGTTGACGTGGCAAAAGCTGTGGGACTGGGTGAGCGACCCGCAAAAGCGGCTCGCCCTGTGGCGTATCTTTTACGATATGGACTATACCCTCTATGACGAAGTCACCGGCGTCCACCACACCCCCGACGACTGGCCGCTTCACCGCCCCTTCCGCCTCTATATCCGCAAGGACGTAGCGAACCAGGTATGGGACCTCGGTGTAGGACCGTCGCCGGGACCATCCACGTCCGAGCCGGACCCCTATGCCGAGAACTGGCAGCCGCTGACCGCTCGACGGGTCATTGGGGCAGAGGGAGATGGGCCAGGACTTTTCTCCTGGCCGCGCGGCCTCGCCGTCTCCCCCGACGGTTTTCTCTACGTGGCCGACTCCCAGAACCACCGCATCCAGAAACTCACCGCCGACGGAGCGTTCGTGACCGCCTGGGGCAGCTTTGGCGACTGCGCCAACACCATCCCCGCCCCCGGCACCTTCTGCGAGCCGTGGGACGTCGCCGTCGGCCCCGACGGCTCGGTCTATGTGGCCGACACCTGGGCCCACCGCATCCAGAAGTTCACCGCCGACGGCGAGTTCATCACCGCCTGGGGGACCTTTGGGCAATTCAACCTCGGCGACCCCGCTGGCGAGGGAGCGTTCTACGGCCCACGGTCCGTGGCGGTGGGAGCGGATGGGCTGATCTATGTCTCCGACACGGGCAACAAGCGGGTACAGGTCTTTGACCAGGATGGCGAGTTCGTGCGCGAGTGGGGTGGAGGAGGCTCCGGCCTGGGCCAGCTCGACGAACCAGTGGGATTGTCCGTCGCTCCCAACGACCTGATCTATATCGCCGACTCGTGGAATCGCCGTGTCCAGGCATTGGACCCGTATGGCGCTCCGGCGCTGAGCTGGCCCATCGCGGGCTGGAACAACCCCGACGTCGACGAAAAGCCCTACCTGGCGGTTGATGAGGAGGGGCGTGTCTATGTGACCGACCCCGGTCATTACCGGGTGCTGGTCTTTGACGCCAGCGGGAACTATCTCTACAGCTTTGGGCAGTTTGGCTTTGACGAATCCTCCTTCTCGATGCCGATGGGCGTGGCGGTGGGAGCGGACGACACGCTCTATGTCAGCGACGCCAGCCGCCACTGCATCATGCTCTTTGATCTGCCCCAGTAGGATAGAAACGGGTTCGGGACAGGATGACACCCCGTGGTAGGCAGGGGACCATCCGCTCCATCCGCTCAAATCCGCTTAATCCGCTGACCGCATCCACTCGCCGTTGACAATCTCCACTCCACGAGTACAATCAAGCCACAGTCACATTTGCCTGGAGGAGCCAATGCCTCAAGTCTACATCTCCACCCATCCCTTGGTGCAGCACAAGCTGGCGCTCCTGCGCGACGAGCGGACCGACCCGAAAAAGTTCCGCGAGTTGGTGCGCGAGATCGCCACCCTCCTCGTCTACGAGGCCACCGCCGACCTGGTCACCAAGCCGGCCGCCATCCTCACGCCCCTGGGCCGCGCCGAGGGGAAACGGTTGGCAGAGACGATCGGCCTGGTACCGGTGCTGCGCGCTGGCCTGGGGATGGTCGAGGGGGCTTGGCAAATGATCCCCGGCGCCGAGGTCTGGCACATCGGCCTCTCGCGAGATGAGCGCACCCTCCAGCCGGTGGCCTACTACTCCCGCCTCCCCGTCAGCCCCACCGTAGACGTCTGCCTGGTGCTCGACCCGATGCTTGCCACTGGCGGGTCGGCCATAGCAGCGACGAACGTGCTCAAGGAATGGGGCGCGCGCCGGATCAAGTTCGTCGGCATCATCGGCGCTCGCCCCGGCGTCGAACGGTTCACCCACGCCCATCCCGACGTCCCACTTTACCTAGCCGGACTAGATGAGGAACTCAACGAGGCTGGCTTTATCCTCCCCGGCCTGGGCGACGCCGGCGACCGTATGTTTGGAACAGGGTAGTGAACTTGACACCCAACTGGATCATTTTTGGTGTCGCGGCCCTCTCCGCGGCGGTCCTCACCCCCATCGCCATTCGCCTGGGCCACCGCTGGGGACTGATCGACCGTCCGGGGGGTCGGCGGACTCACAAAAGGGAGATCCCCCGTCTGGGCGGCGTACCGGTCATGGGCGCTTTTGGCATCGCCATCGCCGTGGCTGCAGCGTTGGGGGTCCTCACCACCGGCTACAGCCACAGCGACTCTATCCGCCTGGCGGGTCTACTCAGTGGTGGCCTGTGCGCTTTCCTATTTGGCCTGCTCGACGACCGGCTGAACCTCAAGCCCGGCCCCCAGTTCATCTTCCAGTTCGGTCTTTCCCTTCTCTCGCTCGCCACATTGCTCTGGCTAGAACGCTTCACCCTGCCCTTTGTCGGCTACGTAGAACTGGAGGCCTATCCGTGGGGCGCATGGGCATACGTCCCGCTGACAATTTTGTGGGTGATGGGGATGATGAACACCGTCAACTGGCTGGACGGGCTGGACGGGTTGGCCGGAGGCGTGGGGGCGATCCTCTGCCTGGTGCTGGCGATCCACATGCACACCGTCGGCCAGCCGAGCGTGGCGCTATTGCCGTTGGCGCTATTGGGCGCGCTGGTCGGTTTCCTGCCCTACAACCTGGCCCCCGCCCGCATCTTTCTCGGCAGCAGTGGCGCTTTTTTCCTCGGCTACGCCCTAAGCGGGTTGGGGCTTATCGCCGGCGGGCGGGTTGCCACGGTGCTGATGGTGATGGGCTTGCCCATCGTTGACGTGGCCTGGCAGATCGTGGACCGAGTCCGGCACGGGCGGTCGCCCACCCAGGCCGACCGGGGCCACCTTCACCTGCGGCTGCTCGACATGGGCTTCTCCCAGCGCGCCATCGTACTGTCCTACTGGGCCTTTTGCGGCCTCTTTGGTTTCCTCGCCCTGACCATATCCGACCGTGTCTTTAAGCTGATCGCGCTGCTTGGCCTGGGCAGTATCGTCCTGGTGGTGTTGCTCTTGCTCTCCCGCCGGAGCCCCAATTCCAGATGAACAGGGGACAAGCGCCAAGT
>JAOZPF010000241.1 GCA_029932895.1 Anaerolineae bacterium
GTCATCTGTGACCGTTATCGCACCTGTGCAGGCGGCAAGTGCCTGCGTGCCCTGCAGAACCGTGAGGGCGCCTTTGCCCTGTACAAGGGTGAGGAGGTTGAACTGGTGGGCTATGCTACCTGCGGAGGTTGCCCTGGCGGCAACGTAGAGTACGCTCCAGCGGAGATGAAAAAGAACGGCGCGGAAGTTATCCACCTGGCTACTGGTCTGGTGGTCGGTTACCCGCCGTGCCCCTATTTGGACTATTTTCGCGAGTTTATCCAGGTCAAGTATGGGCTGGAGGTGATCCTGGGCACCCATCCCATCCCGCAGAACTATTACCTCATTCACCAAGAGTTGGGGACCTGGAGGACGGACGAGCAGCAGGAACGCATTCAGTATGTCTTGACGGACGAGGAAACACGCTTGGCGTATGATTGAGGTTCGCGTTTAACGGTTCGCATTTTTTAATGAAGGAGGTGAGAGAATATGCCAGCAGGAGATGGAACAGGGCCGATGGGTATGGGGCCAATGACTGGTCGCGGTCTAGGCTACTGCGCCGGTTACGGTGCGCCCGGTTACGCTAGCCCGCTGCCCGGACGTGGCTTCGGTATGGGCTGGGGCCGGGGGCGAGGCGGCCGCTGGGCCGGCGGCTGGGGTGGTTGGGGCGGTGGCTACCGCTGGCGCCACCAGTACTATGCCACTGGCCTGCCGGGCTGGGCGCGTTACGGCTACGCGCCTGCCTGGGGCGCGCCGGCGGCGGGATACGCCGCCCAACCGACACCGGAGCAGGAGGTCGAGTTCCTCAAGACGCAGGCCGAGTGGCTCAAGCAGCAACTGGACGCCATCAGCCAGCGCATCACAGAGCTCAGCCAAGACAAGTAGAGGTGGGTGACATCACCTTGCACTTTGCCACCCACCTCAGGCCCAAACCGAGTGGGGGTCTGTAAAGGCCCCCCCTCCGGCAGATAGATTAGATTTTAGTAAGGAGGAACGCAAGTGAGAATTGTCGTTACAGCAAATGAGGCTGACATAGACAGCCCGGCCAGCCCGGTCTTTGGACGCTGTCCCGTGTACATCTTTGTGGATACTGAGACGATGGCCTTTGAGGCCGTCGAGAACCAGGCAGTCAACGCTGCCGGGGGGGCAGGTATCCAGGCGGCCCAGTTCGTCGTCGAAAGCGGGGCACAGGCATTGATCACTGGCAACGTGGGGCCGAACGCTTTCAACGTTTTCCAGGCTGCCAATTTCCCCGTCTATCTCTTTAGCGGGGGGACGGTACGGCAGGCAGTGGAGGCTTACAAGGCCGGAAAGCTACCGCTTTCTGGGGGTGCAAGCGCACCGGACCACGCTGGCATGGGCAGTGTGCGCGGTATGGGGCGCGGCATGGGTCGCGGTATGGGTATGGGCGCGGGCCGTGGAATGGGTATGGGCGCGGGCCGTGGAATGGGCCGCCAAGTCTGGGGGGCCGCCCCTCAAACGCCAAGTGCATCTGCTTCATCACGTGAAGAAGAGATCGCAGAGCTGAAAAACATGGCTAGCGACCTGCGCCAACAGTTGGCCGAGGTATTGGAACGACTAGATCGCCTGGAAAATGGAGTGTAAGTAATGAGAGTGGCTGTTTCAGTAGATAACAACAATGGGCTAGATAGTGTAGTCAGTCCCCACTTTGGGCGCTGTCCCTACTTTGTGCTGGTGGACCTGGAGGGGCGGGAGGTCAAGGACGTGAACACCATCACCAATCCCTACTACGGTCACCACCAGCCCGGGCAGGTGCCCGGTTTTATCCACAGCCAGCAGGCAGACGTGATGCTCACCGGCGGGATGGGGGGACGGGCCATCGCTTTCTTCGAACAGTTCGGCGTCCGGGCGGCGACCGGGGCCTATGGCACTGTGCGCAATGCCCTGGAGCAGTACCTGAGCGGACAGTTGCAGGGAGCTGAGCCGTGCCGCGAGAGTGTCGAACACGGGCATGGGGACGTGCTCGCTACAGGGGAGTACGAGCAGGACGAGGTCGGTCGTCTGCGCGAGGAAGCAGAAATGCTCCAGCGCCAACTGGCCGAGGTGAGCAAGCGGCTGAACAGGTTGGAAAACTAGCTCTCGCATGAGGCGATGCAAGTTACCGGGATCGTCGGCTACAAAGATAGCGGCAAGACGACACTGACCCACGCGCTGGCCCGTGAACTGATCGCCCGCGGTCACACGGTGGGGGTGGTCAAACACACGCGCCACCACCTGGATCTCGAGGGCAAAGACACCGCCGTGCTGGGAGAATCGGTCGCCCAGGTGGCGATCATCTCCCAGAAAGAGGCGGCGCTCCTGTGGAAAAAGCCGCTGAGCCTGGAGGACATGCTCTCCTATCTAGCGGCGGACATTGTTCTCGTGGAGGGGTTCAAGGAGGAAAAGACCTACCCCAAGATCGCTTGCCTGCGCGGCCAGCCGGACGATGCCAACTTGTTCGATGGGTTACTCATCGCCGCGGTCGGCCCGGGATATTACGCCAGGGAGGACGTACCGCTGTTCGACCGGGACGACGTGCCCCGGATCGCCGACCTGGTGGAGCGAAAAGGGTTCAAACTGCCCAACCTGGATTGTGGTGCTTGCGGGCGTGAGACCTGCTATGACCTGGCCCGCGAGATCGTCGCCGGAATCGGCAGCGTGGAGGAATGTGTTCCTCTATCTGAATAATCGAAAGAAGGTGAAACGAAATGGTGTACGTTGACGAATCGCTCTGTGTGGGTTGCGGCGTGTGTGCGGAGGCGTGCCCCACGGGCGCTATTCGTGTGGTTGGTGGCGTGGCGCAGGTGGAGCAAAGCCTGTGCCGCGAGTGCGAGGCGTGTATGCAGGCCTGCCCACGCGGGGCCATCCTGTCGCTCCGAGAGCCGGTCAGGGCCGGTGACTCTGCGCCGGCACGTGTGCCCGAATCAACTCCCATCCCGGTTCAACCGCCGGTGCAGTTTCCTCAACCGGCGGCCGGCGCGGGATCGTGGCTAGGGGCGGCGTTTGACTTTGTCGGGCGCGAGATAGCGCCCCGTGTGGAGGCGTTCCTGGAGAACCGGCAGCAGCGTTATCCCGACCCGGCGACTTCCCGTGGAGCGGGTGTTCCTGGCCGCGCGAGCTATGGCGGGCGGAGAGGGGGGCGCGGAAGCAGGCGGCAGGGGCGCCGCCGGCGTGGACGGTGGTAGATGGACGATTTCGACCGCTTTGTGAATGATCTGCAGCGCGAGATTGACGAGCGGACGCACGCGCTCTATTCGGACAAGGTGCTCGCGGAAGTGAGAAATCCCCGCAACATGAGCCGCATGGATGCGCCGGACGCTTATGCGAGCGTGCGCGGCCCCTGCGGCGACACGATGGAGATGTACC
This sequence comes from Anaerolineae bacterium, assembly GCA_029932895.1. GTDB lineage: Bacteria > Chloroflexota > Anaerolineae > B4-G1 > DUEL01 > JAOZPF01. Next base: position 3,346 of record JAOZPF010000241.1, read on the forward strand.
TGCGGCTGGATGGGGAGAGGATCATAGAGGCCACTTTCACGACCGATGGCTGCGGGCCTACAGTCGCCAGCGGGAGCAAGTTGACCACGATGGTGCGGGGGATGTCACTGGCGGAGGCGGACGCGCTCACGCCGGACGACCTGCTGGCTGCCCTGGATGGTTTGCCGGCGGAACACGTCCACTGCGCCGTGCTGGCAGTGGACACGCTCCACCAGGCGCTTGCCAACCAACACCCGTAGGGCGACTTGTAATTTACCAAATTGCGCTACCGCGTCGCTCGTAGGGCAAATATAACAAACATATCATAAAAAGAGAGGATATCGAACAATGAAACATGCTGACATCGTAATCGTAGGTGGAAGCGCCGCCGGCTTGACAGCCGGAATCACGGCGCGGCGGCATTACCCGGATAAAAAGATTATCCTGGTGCGCAAGGAAACCCAAGTCTTGATACCGTGTGGCATTCCCTACATCTTTGGGACCGTGGAAACCCCTCAGAATAACCTCATCGGTGACGCGGTGCTCGAAAAGAACGGCATCGAGCTGATAGTCGCCGAGGCCACGGATATAGATCGAGAGGAAAAAATCCTCCACACCACCGAGGGTGACGTGGGCTACGAACGGCTGGTCATCGCCACCGGCTCGCGGCCCGCCATGCCACCGATACCGGGGTTCGAGCTGGACGGAGTGTACGCGGTGGTCAAGGACGTCGAATACCTGAGCAATCTCCAACTTCGCCTCGAGACCGCCCGTGACGTGGTTGTCATCGGCGGCGGGTTCATCGGGATCGAGTTGGGTGACGAGATCAACAAAGCTGGTGACAAGAATGTGACCATCGTCGAGATTATGCCCCATTGCTTGGCCCTGGCTTACGATGAAGAATTTTGCATCGAGATGGAAAAGACGCTCCAGTCTAGAGGGGTCAACATCCGCACCTCGTCCAAAGTGGAAAAGATCAGCGGCAATGGCAAGGTGGAAAAAGTAATCCTGTCCGGTGGCGACGAGATCGAGGCCGATGTCGTGATCCTGGGTATCGGAGCCGTGGCGAACATTGACCTGGCCAAGAAAGCCGGGCTGCGCATTGGTC
>JAOZPF010000028.1:0-6196 GCA_029932895.1 Anaerolineae bacterium
AGGTCCATTTTCCCTCAATCGCCTGCTGATTGCGCACTTCCAGCGTCTCCAGGATGCCGGAGAGGCGGAGTCGCTTGAGGAAGGGGGTCAGTTGATGACTGATCCCCTTCCCAATGTCTTTGACCTGCCCACGTGTCGGCACATCAATGTCCTTGCACGCAGATGTGCAATGTCCCGCTTTATCGTTGAGCGGCTTGAGCAAAGCAGCCGCGCCAGGTCTTCCTGGGTCAGAAGTGCTCCCTGGTCCTGTGCCTCCTGTGTCAGGCGCTGAATCTTGCCCCGCCGTAGAACCGCCATCCCCTCCCGCAACGCTTCCAGATCATCTGGACTATCCATAGTCAGTACAACCGCCACCCGCTCGCATTCTCCAATCAGCCGCCCAGGAGGCTCGTTGGCACTCACCGCAAGAAACACCATCTGCCCTACTTCACGCTCAAGACCCAGGTATGTCTCGAAATACTTCCGCATCTGTTCAAACTGTGTCTGGGCCATGAAAGGAGCCAGATTGAAATCCCGACCGATTCGCTCGGCGATCGCCTCCTCTGGCGACTTGGCCTTCAATCGCTCAATTGCTGCCTGTTCCATCTTTGCACCTCCTCGTGGTCTCCTGCCCTGATTCTACCACGGTGGGTCATTGGAACCAATAGGAACTGCTCTCAGAGTCGAGGCTTTAGTCGGGACCCTCGGCTGGCTCGCTGCCGACCTCGCTTACGGAATACTCGTGCGGCGGTAGGGCCGCGCCCCCAAAGTGTCCTGGGCCCCGTTCTTTCTGGCGCGCCGCTTCCACTCCCGCCTGCCGATGATGGTATAGGCCCGAGAGGGAATGAGGAGCCGGGCCATCAACGTCACTGCCTTTTCGGGCACCGGCTGACCCACAGCCAGGGCGTCGGCTGTCAGATCGAGGGCCGCGACCACGTTCCGCGCCAAGCCGCTCACTTGGGCGAGCGGCTTCCCATTGATGGCTTCCCCACCTCCCAACGCCAGGCCACCCGCCCACTCGAAACCGGTCTCGCGGGCGAACTGACGACAGATGGCGAGGGCCATCTCGTTCTGGTGTGCCTCGGGGAAGCCACTGTTCACAATGGCGACGAGCCGTTGCCCCTCGCGCCCCCCTCCTGCCCGGCGGTGCGCCGCGATCAGCTCCAGGCCCCGTGTCATCAGCGCGGGGAGACTGTCCACATAGAGGGGAAAGGCGAGGACGAGCAAAGCGACGCGATCCACTGCCGCGAGCATTTCCTCTTGCCCCTCGGCCGACCTGAACGCGTGGGGGACGAGCATCGTCATCCCTTCCCACCCTTGTTCCTCCAGCCGCTCCAAGAGATACGTGCCCAGCGATTTGGAGGTACTGCGGGGCTGCTTGGCGCTCCCGACTAGCAACAAGACCTTTTTCATTCTTCCACCCCCACAGCGGTCAGAAGTGCCCGCACCGTCGCGCTGATTTCGGCGTCGCCCGGCTCCCCCACTATGACGCCCGCTGCATGGGCTGGGGCGTATAGGTTGATGGCGTTGCGCTTCACCAGCGTCTTGAAAATTCGCTCCGATTCCGGATCGGGTTCGGCGAGTACCCCCACGCCTAGGAGGCGCGGGTAGTGCTCGTAGCGCGGCTGATGGTGAACCTCGCCGTCGATCCTGGCAAAGAAAGGTGACAGCAGGCCGATACTGCGGTCCAGTGCTTTTTTCAGTTCCGACGAGTACCCGCCAAAAGTGACCGGGGTGAGAAAGATGACCAGGTCGCTCTGGACGAGCGCCCGCGTCACGTCGCGCCCCTCGTCGTCGATGATGCAAATGCCTGGTGTCTTGACCCAGCAATCGAAACAGCCCAGGCAGTCATGTATCTCGATCTCACGCAGGGGGACGAGATCGACCGTCCACCCCATTCCCTCTAGCTCGTTCACCAGAACCTGGCGCACACTGCCCAGTTCCTCCTGGCCTTGGCGCGATCCATCCAGCAGGAGTGTTTTCATGCCTCTCCTTTCCTCCGCCATAGGGGGGTGGAGCGCGTCATCCCTCCGCCGGAGGGCGCGCTGTCGGCAACGACCTGGACCGTGCCCAGGACAAGGTGGTCATTCCTCACCTCCCCGGACACCACCGGCAGCCGTTCCCCTGTCATCAGATTATAAAGCCCCACGCTCAGCGTGTACTCGCCAGCCGGCAGCGTGGGGGGAAGTAAAACGCCGTGGCGGTCGATCACCACTTCCCCCGGTGACCAGAGGGTGGTGGGTAGCAGGTTGCCCAGCGGCTCGGCATCGGTCTGGGCCACCAGGTTGCCCGCTCCATCCAGCAGATGGACAAAGAGCTTGTACCGCTCTGGGACCGGTTCGTCGGTCTCCCAGAAAAGGGTGATGGGGATCACTTCGCCGGGCGCAAACGGCCCCTCCCCGACGGCGTATCCTCGCAGGTGGATTGTCCCGCCAACTGTGGCTTCCAGCGGGACGGTCGGCTCTTGTGGCAGTGTCCCCAGGCCATAGATAGCCAGGCGCACGTGCCCCACCCAGCGGTCCCCGGCCGGGTAAGCGTGTGTCGCTAACCAGCTCTCGACCAGCTTTTGCGGGTCGGACTCGGCATCCCCCCAGTAGAGGGCAAAGAGGCGGCGGTGGGTTGCCCCGATCTCTTCCAGTTCGGCGGTCACCTGATCGGGGTGGGGGGGGCGGCTGCGCGGGATCGGGTAGACCGGTGCGCCCGCGCGGTGGTAGTAGGTAAAGACCTCCCATTGGTTGGCCGCGTTGAGAATGATCCCGTCCCCTGGGCGGGCCAGCGCCTCGATATCGGCGGCGATCTGCCGGTAGTCATCGCGGGCGTAGGCGGGATCGAAATAAAGGTTGCGGAGAGAGGGCAGGAGGAGGACGGCGAGGAGAAGGAGGGGCGCGAGATTGGCGGCCCCCATCACGCGGCGAGTGGCGAGGGGGAGGCGACGGACGGGGAGCGAGAGGTTGAACGCGCCGTGGGCCAGTAGGAGGTGAAAGGGCGGGAGAACCGCCAGGAGAAACTTGAGATAGGCCGGTTTATAGAGGTCGAATGCCAGGATCAGGCCGATGGGCAGCAAGAGCCACACCGCCAGCGCACCGACCGCGCCAGCCCGCTTCCGCCGGGGCCACAGGCCAGCCAGGAGCAGTATTCCTCCGGCGACCAGCGCCCAGCGAGCCTGGTCGAGCGGCTGGGTGATCCCCACCAGCAACGCGCGGAACAGGTCCAGCAGGGCTGGCCCTAGCGTGTACCCTTGCCCGGCGGAGGGCCAGCCGGTGACCGCTCCAAGCGCGGTGGGGAGCCAGGGGAGGTAGAGAAGTAGGACCATCGCCTGGATGGCGACCCATCTCCCCAGGTGCCGCCCGGTCTTTCCCCGCCCCACCCACCAGGTCACAAAGATCAGGTTGTGGGTGAGCAGGACAAAGGGGAAGGCATAGTGGGTGTACAGTCCGGCGGCGGCGGTGAGGGTGTAGCCAAGTTGCGCGGAGCGGCCTCGTGCGCCCTGGGTGTGGAGCATCGCCCAGAGAAAGGCGGTGGAAGCGGCTGAGACGAGACCAAGCAGCGCGTACATCCTGGCCTCCTGGGCGTAATAGACACTCAGGGGCGAGAGCCCCGCCAGGAGGGCGGCACCTAGGCCGATGGGCAGGCCCAGGAGCCGGCGGCCCAGGTGGTAAATGAGGGCGACGGTGAGGACGGAGCAGAAGGCGGAGAGGGCGCGCAGAGCGAACTCGCTTTGGCCGACCAGTGCGCGCCAAAAGTGAAGCAGCAGGTAGTAGCCGGGCGGATGGATGTCCCCTCTGGCGGTGTCGATGATGGTGGGGAGCGGCCTCTCGGCAGCGCGAGCCGAATTCCCCTCGTCGTTCCAAAAGGACTGGGCGTCGAGGCGGTAGAGGCGAAGCCCGGTCGCCAACAGAAGGATCAGCACCAGCACCAGAGTGCGGACCGCGGCCTTGCTCACGCCTCTACCTCCCTGATTTTCACCCCAACAGCCGCTGTCGCATCAGCCGTGGCGGCAGGCTGCCGCAGCCCAGGATAGCGTCGTGAATCTCGCGCATAGACGCTCCAGGATTGGCCTGGCGATAGTCCTCCACCAGTTCCAGAATGGCGAGCTTGCCCATCAGGTAGGATTGGGGCTGGGTGGGGCTCAGCGTGTAACGGCGCACCTCGGCCAGAGCATTGGCCGGCTCCAACTGGCACTCTTGGACCAAAAAGTCCACCGCCTGATCCACCGGCATCCCGCGTGTGTGCAGAGAGACGTCGATGATGATACGAGCGGCCCGCCACAACTGGTCGGACAACCTTCCCAGTCGTTGTACGGGCGCGGCGATGTAGCCCAATTGCTCCATCAGTTCCTCGCAGTAAAAGGCCCAACCCTCGATAAAGAGGCTGGAGAGGAAAGAGCTCATCCGCCGCGGGATCGTCCGCTGCCGGTTGGCCCACACGAGCTGCAGATGGTGGCCCGGGTAAGCCTCGTGCAGGGCAGTAACAGGCAGCTTGGTGCGGGAGTGGCCCCTTAGTTTCTGCTCCTGCTCCTCAGGCGGCGCGTTGGGGTCCACCGGGGTGACGATAAAGATGCCGTCCTGCCGTTCCTCCAGGATACCGGGCGCCATGTAGGCGGCATAGGGGATGACCGGGCGCATATAGACGGGAGTCTCGATGATGCGTAGCGTCTCGTTCTCCGGGATGGTGGCAATGTCGTGATCGATGACGTACTGGCGGGCGGCGCTCATAGCCTCCCGGTACGCATCCAGCAACCCTTCTGCTGTCGGATGGTCGGCCTTGGCCTCCTCCAACAGTTCCCGCACCGTCTTGTGCGGGTCGATCTGGCGGGCCGTCTCTTCCATCAGGGCCTTGGTCAACCGGAACTGCTCCCAGCCGATCTCGAGCAGTCGCTCGGCGTCGTAATCGACCATGTGCTCTTCGCGCAGCATCTCGTTGAAAAGCTTGGCCCCAACCGCGAAATCCCCAGCGGCCTGGGGCAGGACCTCATCTTGAAGGAAGGTGGCATACTTCTGGATCGCCTGTCCGGCTACCTGTCCAGCCTCTGCCATCTCCTGCTGGATTTCTGGCGCGGCCTCTGCGGCCAGCGAGGGGAGCAGGGCCGCCAGCAAGCCGGCGGCCTGTTGCGCTTGTTCCAGCGCTATCTCGGCCCACACCCGTGGCACCCGTGTGGGGATGATATTGGCCTGTCCCTCTTGCAACACTCGCGGGACCTCTCGCACCCGGGCCAGGGCGGAGTGCAGCCGCTCAGATAGGGGGGCGAAATCTTTGATGATGAGCACAAAGACCCCGCCTGTCACCTCGTTCAGATACTCGCTTGGGTTGCGCAGATGGGTTTCCAGTTCCTCATGCTGCCGGATGAAGGATTCCAGGATGTGGACCAGGACGGTGTGGTCGATGCGACCATCCAGGCTAAAGTCGGATGGGTCCATTCCTCGGAATTCGTCCACAGCGGCCAATATCTCCTGGTGCTGAGCCTCAATGGCCTCTGGTGTATAGTCACCCAGCCGGTCGTCCCAGCGGTGGTCGCCGAATCGTGTTGCTGCCACTGGGGCCATCTCCAGCAGCCGCTCCAACCACATCTCGGCTCGCTGATAAAAGAGCGCTTCGTTTTCCACATTCACCTCCATTTGTATGTTTGCCTACTCTATCTTTTTCTCCACCACCACGCGCCACGAGCCGGGGTGGGGTTCTGCCCCTGGCTCCGCCGGGCAGAGCTGGACCACGAGGCCGGAGAGGACGGTGATGCCGGGTTCGCCGACGCCCAGGGTGTAGGGTGTGTCGGGCTGAAGGGTAAAGTCGGCATAGCCGGGACTGATGTCGGGGCGCAAGCCGGTGACGGCTCGGTCGGCCCCGCCGGGCCACATCAGCCATAGCACCACCCCCGATAGAAAGACTGGCCCTTTTTGTTTCTCTATCCCCTGTTCGTCGCTATCCGTCTCCTCCACCTGTGGCACTGCCCGCACCAGCACCTGCAACTGGGAGGTTGGGCCATCGCACAGCAGGGTCTGGCTGAGCACCCGGTATGGCGCAGAGATAGGGAGCGGGGAAAAGAAAGGGGTGGGAGACGGCATTGGCGGAGGGGGGGAGGGCGGGGGCGGGGAGGGAGAGGGAGGCGACACGGTGGGCACGGGGACAGACGCCCCCAGGTAGATCTGCATGGCTGGGGTCTCCACCCCCAGCCGCTGCGCCAGCCTGCTCAGCGCCCGCATCGTCTCTGCTGGCTGCCCCT
>JAOZPF010000028.1:6206-16028 GCA_029932895.1 Anaerolineae bacterium
TGCCCCTGGGCGGCATAGCGCTCGATCAGCGGGGTCGCCAGTGCCGCCTGCAAATCCTCCTGCTCTAGCCCCTCTAGCCGGGCCAGTGCCCGCTCCATATCCCCGTCGGCCACGTACCCCAGCGCCGCCATGCGGATCCAATCGTGCCGGTAGTCGCTACGCAGATAGGCGGGGGTAGTGTTGTACAGTTCGACCGGGGCAATGCGCCAGGAGTAGAGCAGCCCCAGGGCCAGGCCAACGACAATCCCTGCCGCCAGCGCCAGGAAGCCCGCTCTCTGGCTCACTGGGTTTCCCCCAGATAGGGGGCCATCTCCGCTGTCGCCGCGCCCAGCCTGTCGGCCAGACGGGCCAGCATCCTGATGTCGGTTGGACGGCCTCCCTCGGCGATCAACCGCTCCGTCAGCTCGACCAGCGGTCGGGACGGCTCATCGGCGTCCAGCAGGGCCAGGCGATCCCGCGCGGCCTGCACGTCTCCCTCTACCCAGTAACTGGCAGCGACCATCAGGACATAGTCATTGGCATAGTCCTGGCGGAGCTCGGCCGGCGAGGTGTTGGTATATTCGACCGGCCAGAGTGCCCAGCCGACGAGCAGGCCGAGGCCGATGCCAGCAGCCAGGCCGATCAATGTCAGGGGTAGGAGCCTGCGCATACTCACCCACATAGCAATGGGGCCACCGGAGGTGGACCCCTTTCACGGAAAGAAAACTGTACTTGAGGTGCCGGAGGTGGGAATCGAACCCACACGGGCCAAGCCCACGCGAGTTTGAGTCGCGCGCGTCTGCCTCATTCCGCCACTCCGGCTAGTAACCTGCTGCCACCAGTCAGAGTATACCTTGTAAGGAATAAACTGTCAACCAGACAGATCGGGTGTATTTCACTTTGGGGCGAACTTGTGCAAAGAGCGGTGCTGGCGCCGGTCCGCCCGGCGCTTTGAGCGCCGGGCGCAGAGCTTGCCCCAGACTGAAATACGCCCGATCGGGTGTCTTTCGGTTTGGATGCCGCTGGTGACGCCAGGCTGCGGGTGAATCTCCCGGGCTCTGCCATTTGTGCGGGGCCATTGTGTGCGGCAATCCGCTCAGCGGGGTGCGTTGCACCCCAGATACACTCACCGGGCGAACCAGAGAGTCTCTCTCCCAAGTGAGGTGCCTCTCTCTCATCTCGGTGCACTTGTCCCTCCGCTCAGACTGGTGTATACTGACCCTACGGACGTCGAGCAACCTCCCGAGGAGGACCACCGATGAAAGTTTCCTGCCTGCAAGAGAACTTGTCCAGAGGCCTGGGTATCGTCGGGCGGGCGGTCTCGCCTCGCTCCACTCTTCCCATCCTCAGCCACATCCTCGTGGCAACGGACGAGGGCCGCCTGCGCCTCTCTGCCACCAACCTGGAGATCGGCATCAACTGCTGGGTCGGGGCCAAGGTTGAGGAGGAGGGCAGTATCGCCGTCCCCGCCCGCACCCTCATCGACCTGGTGAACGCCTTCCCCCCAGACCGGGTGGAGATGGAAGGGGTGGTGCGCACGATGACGCTGAACCTTACCTGCGGCCGCAGCGAGGCCAACGTCAAGGGGATGGACAGCGTCGATTTCCCCTCTGTGCCCGTTCCGGAGGGGGAGGGTGGATTCCGGCTCAACCCCGAAACGCTGCGCACAGCCATCGCCCAGGTGGCCTTTGCCGCCGCCACCGACGAATCGCGCCCCATTCTCACCGGCGTGCTGGTCCAATTCTCCACAGACCACATGACCCTCGCCGCAGCCGATGGCTACCGGTTGTCGGTGCGGAGCACGCCGATCCCCGAACCGGTGAGCGAGCCGCTGAGCGTCATTGTCCCTGCCCGGGCGATGGCCGAACTGGGCCGTATCTGCGCCGACCAGCTCAAAGGGCAGGAGGCGGACACGCTGGTCCTCGCTACGGTGACCCCCGATCACAATCGCATCCTCTTTCAATTGCCAGACGTGGTGTTGGTCTCCCAGCTGATCCCTGGCAATTTTCCCGATTACCAGCAGATCATTCCCTCCGATCACACCACCCGCACGGTCGTGGGCACCGCGGAGCTGCTCAAAGCTTGCCGGACGGCGCAGATTTTCGCCCGCGACGGCGCTCACATTGTCCAGTTCCACGTCCACCCCGGCTCGGAACTGGAGGCCGGCCGGGTGGTCGTCTCCGCCACGTCTGCCGAGACGGGGGACGATGTGAGCGAACTGGACGCCTCGGTCGAGGGGGAGGCGGTCGATATTGCTTTCAACGTCAATTATGTGATCGACGTGCTTTCGGTGATAGATACGCCCCAGGTGATGCTCGACACCACTTCTACCTCCAGCCCTGGCGTCATCCGACCGGTGGGGGACGAGGACTTTATTCACGTCGTGATGCCGATGCATATGGGGCAGTAACCGGTCAGGGGGATGTTCCTCCCTGCTGTCCGGTTGTGGCGCACGGGGGCGGCCTCTGGACCACCTTTCTACATACAGGCAAGCCAGCGATGAGCGACCGTCGAGTGACCACTCTCATCGTTCTGCTGCTTTTCTTCTCCTATCTCCTCCTCACCTCGCTTCGCATCGGCAGTGGCGACGGGGAGACGATCTACCAGGTGACCCGCGCCCTCGTCGAGGGACGGGGCTTTGCGCTTCCTCCGCCCCCTTCCGATGCAGTGGTGGTCAGCCCCTGGGGCGAGCCGATCCCCTCGCAGCAACTGCACGGCGGCGGGCCGTACGGTGCCTGGGGGAGCGACGGGCGATACTACGCCCAGTATGGCGTTGGTCAGTCGCTGTTGGCCCTTCCACTCTACCTGTTGGGGCGCTGGGTTCACCGCGCCACCGGATGGGGGACGGAGGGATTGGTGACCAGGGCGGCGGTTATGCTCCTGAACCCAATAGCACTAGCGCTGATGGGTGGTCTCCTCTACCGACTGGCCCGCCGCCTCGGCTACGGGCAGACTGCGGCGCTCGGAGTCGCCCTGGTGGCGAGCCTGGCATCACCGCTGTGGGTTTACAGCAAGACCTTTTTCAGTGAGCCGTTGGTGGCGCTGGCGCTGACACTGGCTGTCCTTTCCGCCCTGCGAGGTGCAGAGGGGGCGTGGGATGGCTGGGCTGTCTGCGGGGTGGCGCTGGGTGCGGCGGCCCTGGTCAAGCCGGTGGCGCTGATCGTTGCTCCTGCCTTTGTGGCCTATGCCCTGCTGCGCCGAGAGGGACGTTGGCAAGCATTGGCGCTGGTCGCCGCGCCGCTGATGGTGGGGGTGGCTGGTGTTGCAGCCTACAACTTGGTCCGCTTTGGCTCGATGCTCGACACCGGCTACCGCACTGCCGCGTGGAACATCCCTCCATGGGTGGGGCTGTTTGGCCTCCTCCTCAGTCCCGGCAAGGGGCTTTTCTGGTACTGTCCGTCAGTCGCCCTTGGAGTGGTCGGTTTCATCCCTCTGATGCGCCGGCGGCCGCGAGCAGCGCTGCTCCTGGGAGGCACGGCCGGCCTCTACCTGCTCGTCCACGTTACCTACAATCACTGGCACGGAGGCGGTGCTTGGGGCCCCCGCCTCATTCTCCCCCTTCTCCCGCTGCTTCTCCTGCCCGTCGCCCGTTGGTTCCAATCTCCCCCCGTTAGCCAGTGGGGCCAGATTGCCCTGGCGCTGCTGCTAGCCGCCGGGATGGTCTTCCAGATGCCCACTATTTTGGTCCACCCCGCGCGCTCGTTGCAATCCCTTTACGATCGTTCCGCCTCGCCCGTTGAATACACTATGCGGATGGTGTACCGCCCGGCCGACTCGCCGCTTCTGAGTCAGTGGCGCAGCCTGTTGGAGGTGATGGCGTTGATGCGCGAGCCCGTTTCCCGCCAGGCGCTGATAGAGGCAGCGCGGACAACGGCGAGGGGGGAGACCGACCGCTGGGACTCGCTCACCGGCACGGTGAATGCCCTGGCACCCAATACATTCGACCTCTGGTCGGTCTACTGGAGGCTGCTGGGCGCACCACTGCTTCCCCTCCTGGCTGTTGAGGGTGGACTGGCGGCGATGGCTGGGTGGGCCGTCTACAGCCTGAGAAAGAGGCTCACGTGAGCCGGCGGTGGGTTCCTCTCTTGCTATTGGTTCTGGCTGTGGCCTTTTTCTGCCCCCTGTGGCGCGCACCCGATGGCTTCCTCTACCGCCCCAACAGCCTTTACTCTGACCTGACGATCACCCACTGGCCCAACGCGCTCTTTATCCGTGACGAGCTGGCGGCGCGGGGCCAAGTTCCCCTCTGGCGGTCGCTGATCCTGGGCGGAGAGCCTTTCGCCGCCAACCCCCTCTCTGGCCTTTGGTACCCGCCCAACCTGCTGCTCTTGGTCCTGCCGCTCTCTCTGGCATTTAACCTGCTCTTTGTCCTCCATGCCGCCTGGGCGGGGTGGGGTGGCTACTGCTTGGCGCGGTCGGTGGACAGTTCCCGCACCGGCGGGCTGCTCGCTGCTCTCGCCATGATGTCCGCCCCCAAGGCCGTCGCTCATCTGGCCGCCGGGCACGTGGGGCTGTACTATGCTTTCGCCTGGTTACCGTGGCTTCTCTGGGCAGTGCGGCGGTTGGCCAAACGAGGCCGGGTCGGTGCGGTGGCGACGGCGGCGGCCGTGGCAGCGATGCTGATTCTGGCCGACGTGCGGCTGGGTTTCTACGGCGGAATAGCGGCGGCGGTGTATTGGCTGATGCTGGTCTGGGCCGAGCGGAGGAGCGACCGCGTCGCTGCAGGGGCAGGAGCAGCGTTGCTGGCAGCCCTGCTAATAGCGGCGCAGGTGGTGGTGCTGGCTGGTGTCGCCAGCCGGCTCAACCGTGGCGGGCTGAGTCTGGCAGAGAGCTCCATCGCCTCCCTGCCGCCGCGCTATCTGCTGGGGCTGCTGGTGGCCGACCACGGCGGGTTCCAGGAGTGGATGACCTACGTGGGGGCGCTGCCGCTGCTCCTCGCTCTGCTGGGACTTGGGCGGTGGCGCGGACGAGAGCGTTGGTGGTGGGGCGGGTTATCGCTAGGGGCAGCGATCTATGCCCTGGGCACCTATACGCCGCTCTATGGCTGGCTCTATCGCATCCTCCCTCCGCTCGGCTGGCTGCGGGGGCCGGCGCGGGCATGGTTCCTGGTGGTGCTGGCGGTAGCGGTGCTGGCTGCGCGTGGGATGACAGCGCTGGAGCGGGGGATGCGCCGTCCGGCCCGCTGGGTCGACCTGGTCGCAGTGGCGCTGGCGGGCGCGGGGCTGGCGGGAGCCGTCGGCGGGCTGGCCCTTCGCTTGCCAGCCAACATCGTGTTGGCCGCCGCTATCTGGCCCGCCGCTGGCGTGCTCATTGCCTTGCGAGCCGGAGGGCGGTTGCGCGCTTCTCTCTTTGCCAGCCTATCCCTCGCTCTGGCTCTGGCTGACCTGTGGGCCGTTGGGTTCACCCTCTACCGGGTCCGCCCGGCGGCGGAGGTGCTGACGGAGGGGAGAGCGGCGGCGGAGTGGCTGGCGGCGCAGCCCCGCCCTTTCCGCGTCTACTCCCCTAGCTACTCTATCCCCCAGCACACCGGCGCGCTCTATGCCGTCGAGACCGTTGACGGCGTCGACCCCTTTCAGTTGGCTGATTATGTCGCCTTTATGCGCGCTGCCACCCGGATCGACCAGCCTGGTTACAGCGTCACCATCCCTCCCTTCCCCGAGGTCGCGCCGGGGGAGGATATGCTGCTGGCCCACCGAGGCGTCGCACCTGACCTGCGACTGCTGGGCTTGTTGAACGTCCGCTACCTGGCAGCGGCCTACCCTATGACGGTGGAAGGATTGGCCCCACTGGGCGAGCGGGATGGGGTCTATTTGTACCAAAATACCCGCGCTCTCCCCCGCGCTTTTGTGGTGGAACGGGTGACGCCGACGGAGGGAGTAGGGGGGGCGTTGGACTGGCTGGCGGATAACGACCCGGCGCAGGCGGCGGTGGTGGACGGCGGGCCTCCTCTTGGTGGGCCGGAGGGGACGCGAGAGGCCGACATCCTGGAATGGACCCCCAACCATGTCCTGGTCGAGGCGGAGGGGCCGGGACTGTTGGTGCTCGGCGAGGTGTATGACCCCGACTGGCGTGCGGAAGTGGACGGGGAGCCGGCAGCGGTCGTCCGTACCGACGGCATCCTGCGCGGAGTATACCTGGGAATGGGGGGGCATCGGGTGACCTTTGTTTATTGCCCGGCGGGGCTGGGGGCTGGCGTAGGATTGACGGCGGTAGGATGGATAATCGCAGCGGCGTTGTGGCTGGCGGGATGGAGGCTGGGCCAGGATGGAGTGCAGCGGAAAGAGAGATAGAATGGACGAGGAATACCAGGGAACGGCGATCTCGTTGGACGGGTGGATGTTGCTGCTGGCTCTATCCGGGTACCTCTTGGTGCGGACGCTGTTTTCCACCTCTATGGGGCTGGGGATGCTCGTGCCGCTCAGCATGACTTACCTGGCCCTGGACCAGGCGGGGCACGTCTCACGCTGGGTACGGCATCGCTCGCTCCTCTTCCGCCTCAAGTTGGCCTTGCTCTTTGTGATGGTTCTGTTCCTCCTGCTGGTACCGGCGGCGCAGCAGATGGCGTGCCGACGAGCCGAGGGGGCTCACCTTTGCGTCCACGATGGCCTCATTCAGACTGAGGAGGCGGCGCGGATGCTGCTGGAAGGGCGGAACCCGTACGCCGAGGAGTATTTTGGGACCCCTCTGGAGCAAGCGCCGTTTCCCCGCTACCCCAACCCGGCCCTGTATCATCTGGCCTATCTTCCCCTTACCTTCCTCGTTCACGTTCCATTAGCCCTGTTGAGCTGGCGCACGCTGGGGTGGTACGATGGGCGGATGCTGTACGTCGCCCTTCTCCTGCTCAGCCTTCCCCTCAGCGCTGCTATGGCGAGGAAGGGGGAACGGAAATTGGGTTTGGTCATCGCCCTGGGGCTGAACCTCCCCTTGCTGACCTTTACCGCCGAGGGCCGGAACGACATCCTGGGTATGTTCTGGATCCTATTGAGCCTCTACCTGGCTCTGCGGGAGCGGCGGGCGCTCTCGATGGTGGCAATGGGGCTGGGCTGCGCCAGCAAGCAGACGGTCTGGTTCGCTTTGCCTTTTTACTTTCTCTACCTCCTGCGGGATGATCTCTCGTATCGCGCCGTGAAGCGGCTGGTCCTTCAGGCCTGGCCGCTCTATCTAACGATCGCCCTTGTCATCGGTCCGTTTTTGTTGTGGAACCCCCGTGCCTTTGCGGATGACACACTGGCCTATCTCACGGGCCGCTCTCCCACCAGCTACCCTCTGTGGGGAATGGGGTTCGGATTCCTGCTACGCCTGCTGGGGTTGGTCAGGTCGGAGACGGCTTACGTGCCGTTCTGGGTTCCCCAGGTGCTGGTCGGTGTCCCTGTGCTGCTGTGGTTGCTGGTCCGGCAGCGCCATCACAACGGCCTGAACGCTCTCTGGTTCGGATTTGCGACGCTCCAATTGGTGTTGGGGTACTTCTCACGCATCTTTCAGGACAACTACCTGGCAATGATCTTGAGCGCTTTCTCTTTTGCCTTTCTAGCGGAGGGAAATTCGCACGGAGGAGAGATATGAGCAGTGGGGGAATACTACGCTGGTTCGACACCCGCCGCCTGGTGGTGGCGATCCTCTTTGTGGCCCTCCTGGCGATGGCGGTGCGTGCCCCGGCCGACACTGATACATGGTGGCACCTCCAGGCCGGGCGGGTGACGCTGGAGAGTGGTCACGTTCTGCGGACCGATATCTTTTCCCACACCCGCTACGGCTCTCCGTGGGTCAATCATAGCTGGCTCAGCCAAGTGATCCTCTACTGGCTGTTCGATCATTTTGCCTACGCCGGCTTGGGCCTGTGGCTGGGGGTGATAGTGACTGCGGCTTTTGTCTTGGTCTATCTGCAAATGGAGGGAGATCCCTTCACGCGGGCTTTTATCCTCGTGCTGGGGGCGATCACCTCGGCTGTGATCTGGTCGGCACGTCCGCAGCTCTTTTCTTTCTTGTTGACATCTGTGGTGGCCTATGTCCTCTACCTCTTCAAATACCGCCGCGTCAACCGGCTTTGGTTGCTGCCGCCGATATTTGTCCTCTGGGTCAACCTCCACGCTGGTTATGCCCTGGGCTTTATGCTCCTGGCGGCCTTTGTCGCTGGCGAGGTACTCAACCAACTCTTGGCCCTGCTCGTCCCCGCCGGTCTCCAGGAAGATGATTGTTGCCCGCTGGTGGGCTGGCGAGGCATCGGGCTGGTGGTGGGGATCACATTTCTCTCCGTCCTCGTGTTGGTGGCCAATCCCTATACCACCCGTATGTGGACCTACTATCTGGAGACGGTGCGGATCGGTGTGCTGCAGGATTTCATCCAGGAGTGGCAGTCGCCGAACTTTCACTTTCTCTACACCCAGCCGTTCATCTGGCTCTTGCTGGCAACGATGGCCGCGATGGGGCTTTCCGGCCGTCGGGTCGATGGGACCGACCTGGTGGCGGTGGGAGGGTTTGCCTACGCTGCTCTCATGGCCGGACGGAACCTGGGACCGTTTGCGCTGGTCGCCACGCCGGTTCTCAGCCGGCATGCAGCGGCGGTGTTGCGCCGCTACGGCTGGTCGGTCCGCGCTCGGGCGCGAACCAGCCAGCGTACACGGCCGGTGCTGGGTCTCGTCAACCTGGGGCTGCTGGCGATCGTTGTCGCTCTGGCGGGAATCAAGGTGTGGGCCCCGCTCAGCCCGGCTTTCAACGAGCGGGCACAGCGGCAGAGCCTGCCGTTGGATGGTGTGGCCTGGATCGAGACACATCATCCTTCAGGCAAGATGTTCAACCACTACAACTGGGGGGGGTACTTGATCTGGAGGCTATGGCCCGATTATCTGGTCTTTGTCGACGGGCGCACGGACCTGTATGGGGATGAAATTCTGCGTGACTATGTCGAGATCCAACAGGGTGGCCCGCAGGCACTGTCGCTGCTGGATGAATACGGTATCTCTTTTGTGTTGACCAGGACGGATGACGCACTTGACATGCGGCTTGGTTGTCAGGGCGGCTGGGTGCCGAGCTACCGCGACGACATCGCGACTATTTGGGAGAGAAGCAATGAATGACCTCTTGGCCGAGGCGCTGCGCAATATAGTTTGCCGGTTGCACCCGTACCAGAGTACCCCTTGATTGGCGTTGTGGATTATGTTATACTGAATCTACTTTCCTCTACCGGGCACCGAGCCCGTGTGAACTCTGCGAAACTGATACCTGGAGGACAAGATGAACGAAAAGACGACGACCCACTTTGTCCTGGCGCTGGGGCTGGCGGCCGCCAGTATCATTGTTCTCCTGGGGTTGCTGACGCGAGAGCCGGCTCGCGCCGCGAACCTCAGCATCGTTGACGAGCCAGACCTCCGCCCGGCGTCGAACGGCAGTCCTCCGGCTGCTCCTATGGCTCAGCCCGGCAAGGTCTATTGCGTCACCCCGCTGGGCGGCTCCTATCCGGGAGAGTGTGACCAGGTATTTACCAGCGTGCAGGCCGCTGTGGACGGGGCAACGGGCGGGGAGATCATCAAAGTCGCCCAGGGAATCTATACCGACACCGACGGGGATGGGCGTGTGGTTTACATCACCAAAACCATCACCCTGCGGGGTGGATATGCCGTCACCGACTGGAGTGCACCCAATCCCAACGCCCACCCAGCTATCCTCGATGGCGGAGGGACAGCCATAGTGGTCCGCATTGGCGGCGGCGCTGCGCCGCTTCTCTCCGGCTTTCACATCCGCAATGGGCATGGGGGCAGCGGCGGCGGGTTGTACATCGAGTCTGGCGCCCCGTTGCTGGAGGAGCTGCGCATCTATGATAACGATGCAACCCTCTGGGGTGGTGGA
>JAOZPF010000242.1 GCA_029932895.1 Anaerolineae bacterium
CCATAGTCACCAAATCGGGAGGCGCATCGCTGGCCCGCGACCTGGCTCATACCCGTCCGCACCGCGACCTGGACAAGAAACCGCGTTCCGCGCTAGAGCTATTCCAGTCCCGAATTACCAAGACCGTGCGCAGCATAGGTGCGTTTTCCATGACCACACGCGCTTTGATCGCCCACGGTAATGCCAAATCCCTGCCCTTGCGCAACGACTCTGTGCATTTGATAATCACTTCTCCCCCTTATGCGAACGCCATTGACTATATGCGTGCTCACAAATTCTCACTGGTTTGGATGGGGAAAACGACCCGAGAACTGAGCGAATGGCGCGCACGGTACATCGGTGCAGAACGTCTTGGCGACTTTGTCCCACCGCCCTTTCCACCGGAGACACAAAAAATTATCCAAGACCTTTCCAAGTTGGACGCCAAAAAGAGTCGGGTGCTAGCCAAATACTTTGTCGAGATGCGCAGCGTGCTGCAAGAGATGCTCCGCGTGCTGCGTCCTGATGCCGCCGCTGCCGTCGTGGTTGGAACCTCGACGATGCGCGGGCTAAACGTCCAAACCCACCTCTGTCTGGCAGAGATAGCCTCTCAAGTTGGATTCGACCTGGTGCGCATCGCCGAGCGCAAACTGGACCGTGACCGCAGAATGATGCCCGCACGTTTTGGCCCCAAGTCTACCCAGATTGAGCAACGCATGCATCACGAGTATGTGATTGGCTTGTTGAAACCAGGAGCCCAAAATGGATAACCTTGCAGACCTCCGCCGCGAATACCACCGCAGAATCTGCCAGAATATCCTGGCGGAACGACAGGGGATGCCAAACAATGCCGACCGGGGCAGCAGAACCAGTCAACGCTTGGCACGAGGGATTGTGACGCTGTTGCCCTTCCCCATCTCGTCGTCGCCACCATCTGGTCAAGCAACCGGGCGATTGTTCGAGGAAGTAACCGCCTGGTTTCTTGCCCAGGCTTTTGAAATGTTGAGTCACATCAGGCCTGGCAACTGGCAATTCTTTGTCGCCAACTCTGCCACTCCTGTCGTTGACATAGCCAACTTTGAGCAATACGAGCACCTCGCTTTCCTGAGCGATGCGGTCGCAAACCATCCAGAGATAGCGGCTATACTCGGCTCGGATTATTTGGTCAAACCGGACATCCTCATAGGTAGGTATCCATTGGATGACGACGAGATAAATGCCGATGGGACTGTTCTGACAGACGACGCAGTGATCGCCGAGCTTACCCCTCTGCGCCAAGAGAACCGTCCACCGACAACTGTGATTCTCCATGCCAGCATCTCGTGCAAATGGACAATTCGCAGCGACCGCTCCCAGAATACCCGTACCGAGGCACTGAATCTGATCCGCCACCGCAAAGGGCACACCCCGCACATTGTTGCTGTGACTGCCGAGCCAATGCCAACCCGCATCGCCTCTCTAGCTCTCGGCACCGGGGGCATCGACTGCGTCTATCATTTTGCGCTCCCAGAACTGAGCGCCGCTGTCCAAGAATCAGAAAACGAAAGTCAGCAGGAAATGCTGGACACTATGGTCGCCGGCCGCCGGCTGCGCGATATAGCCGATCTGCCATTCGATCTGGCGATATAATCTAGGAGAGACAATGAGCAATGACTTCTGGCTCGACCGCCCCACTCTGGTCACCGGCTGCACTGGCCTGCTGGGTTCATGGCTGACCATCAGCCTGGTGGAGGCTGGCGCGCAGGTAGTGGGGTTGATCCGCGACGAGGTGCCTCACTCCAACCTGCGCCGCTCTGGCTATGTCGAGCGCATCCGCGTGGTGCGCGGCGAGATCACCGATTACGGCCTGGTGGAACGGGCGATGAACGAGTACGAGATCGAGGCTGTCTTTCACTTGGCGGCCCAAACCATCGTCCCCATCGCCAACCGCGCCCCCCTCTCTACCTTCGAGGCCAACATCCGTGGCACCTGGACCGTGCTAGAGGCAGCCCGGCGCTCTCCCACCGTCCATCGCATCGCTGTCGCCTCCTCCGACAAAGCCTACGGCGTCCACGAGACATTGCCCTACACAGAGGATGCCCCGCTGTTGGGCTGTTACCCCTACGATGTCTCCAAGGCGTGCGCGGACCTGATCGCCCGCACTTACGCAGCCACTTATGGCCTGCCGGTCGCCGTCACCCGCTGCGCCAATCTCTACGGCGGCGGCGACCTGAACTGGAGCCGTATCTTTCCTGGCACGATCCGCAGTGTACTCCGCGGCGAGCAGCCCGTCATCCGCTCCGACGGCACGATGGTGCGGGACTATCTCTTTATCCAGGACGCCGTCAGCGCCTACCTCACATTGGCGGAGCAACTGGACCGGGAAGAGGTCCGTGGGGAAGCGTTCAACTTTGGCACCGACGACCCCAAGTCCGTCCTCGAAATCGTGCAAACCATCATCGCCATCTCCGACCACCCGGCCTTGCAGCCGATCATTTTGGGCCAGGCTTCACACGAGATTCAAGCTCAGTACCTGAGCAGCAAAAAGGCCAAGCAGGTGCTGGGTTGGGAGCCTACTCATTCCCTGAAGGAGGGGTTGCAGGAGACGATGGCCTGGTATCGCGAGTTCTTGGGTAGTCAGTAAGTGAGCACAGCGACAGGTTGGACAACGGAGCGCGTGCTCGTCACCGGCGGGACAGGATTCATCGGTCAGCACCTCATCCGTCACCTGACCGGGGCCGGGGCAGAGGTCTGGGCCGGGGTCTACCCCGAGGAGCCGCCACAGCGGGCGACCACCCTGCCTCCGCGGGTGAAGCGGGTCCCGCTGGACGTGCAGGATGCGGAGAGCGTCCGCCAGGCGGTGCAAAGCGCCGCTCCCGGCGTGGTCTTTCACCTGGCGGCCGCAGGGGTCACGGAGCCTGGTATCGACCCCCTGGTCGCCCTGGACGTCAACGTGCGCGGCACCATTCACCTGCTGGAATCACTGCGGAAGCTCCCGGTCAGGCGCGTCGTGTTGGCAGGGACCTGTTATGAGTATGGGGCACGGGAAACACACGAGGGGATCGACCCGTTCAATTTTTACGCCGCTTCCAAAGTGGCCGCCTGGGCCTATGGACGGGCCTACTGGCGTGCCCTCGGCCTCCCCGTCGTCGTCGCCCGCCTCTTCCAGGTCTATGGGCCGGGGCAGGCTGCTGGCCCGCTTGTCCCCTCGGCCATTCAAGCTGCACTCACAGGAGGCGACCTGCCGATGACGCCGGGAGAACAGCAACGGGATTTCATCTTTGTGGAGGATGTGGCGGAGGGACTGCTAGCCGCGGCAACCGCACCGCACATCGATGGCGAGAGCTTGGACCTGGGCACAGGTCAGCCTCACTCTGTCCGTGACGTGGTGGACCGCATCTGGGCGCTCACCGGGGCCCGGGGACACATCCTGGCTGGCGCTCTGCCCTACCGGCCCGGCGTTGCAATGCGCCTGATCGCCGACACCGAGCGCACAGCCCGGCTGACCGGTTGGCGAGCGCGAGTGGGGCTCGAGGAGGGGTTGCGCAGAACTGTGGCGGAGGCGCGGAAATACGACGACGCGGAGATCGCGGGATGAAAGAGCTCAAACCTCAAGATTCAGAGGAACAGAACCTGCGCCGTCAGATTCTGGACCTGGTGGCAGAGTACTATCGCCAGGCCCACGCCGGTCGCCCCTTCATCCCTGGCGAGACGCGGGTGAATTACGCCGGGCGGGTCTATGACGAGCGGGAGCTGATCGCCGCCGTGGAGGTCGCCCTCGACTTTTGGCTCACCGACGGTCCGCAGGCAGCGGCATTCGAGCAAGGGCTGGCCCGCTACATGGCCGCGCACCACGTCCTGACGGTCAATTCGGGGTCGTCGGCCAACTTGGTCGCCGTGACCGCCCTCCGCTCCCGGCGCATTGAGCGGCCGCTGGAACCTGGCGACGAGGTCATCACCCCGGCGGTGGGCTTTCCCACCACCGTCGCCCCCATCATCCAGAACGGGCTCGTCCCTGTATTTGTCGACTGCCAGATGGGCAGTTACAACATCGACCCCGCACAGCTTGAGGCAGCGCTTTCGGAACGGACGCGGGCGCTCCTGTTCGCCCACACGCTGGGCAATCCAGCCGAGATGGAGCCGATCATGGCATTCGCCCGCGCGCACAACCTCTATGTTATCGAAGATGCCTGCGACGCACTGGGCTCTACCTATGACGGTCAGATGGTCGGCACGTTCGGTCACTTGGGCACTCTGAGCTTTTACCCCGCCCATCACATCACCACTGGCGAGGGCGGGGCCGTGGTCACCAACGATCCCCTCCTGGCCCGCGTCGCCCGCAGCGTGCGTGATTGGGGGCGCGATTGCTACTGCCGTCACGACAGCCCTCCCGAAGGAGCCTGTGGACGCCGCTTCGAGTGGGAGATCCCTGGCCTGAAAGAGCCGA
>JAOZPF010000029.1:0-15205 GCA_029932895.1 Anaerolineae bacterium
TGCCGTCAGTGCCGCTAGACGCCGTGTTACTGGCGATGGTGGTATAGGTGATGGCAACCGTGCCGTCGTTAGCGTAGAGGCCGCCGCCGTTGCGGTTACTCCTATTGTGGCTGACCGTCGAGTTGACCAGAGAAACCGTTACCGCTCCACTGACGTACACCCCGCCGCCGTACCACACGCCGGCGGTGTTGCTGAGAACTTGGATCCCGCTCAGCACAGCACTACCATTACTGATATACACCCCGCCGCCGGACACCGCAGCGATATTGCCGCGGACCTGCCCGCTCAGTGCCGCGTCGCTACTGTAGAGGTACAACCCGCCGCCGGAGCCGCGGGCGGTGGTGCTGAGCACCTGACTCCCGCCCAGCGTCACGTCACCCTGCCAGACGAACACTCCACCACCGCTCCCAGAGGCAGTGTTGCTAGAAATCCGCCCCCCGTTCAGGAACGCACTGGCGTCCGCGTCGTTGACGTACACCCCGCCGCCGTTAGTGGTAGCAATGTTGCAAGCGATCAGACTGTTACCGGTCTGGGTGAAAACACCGCCACTGGACGCGCCGGTTCCATCCACCCCCACGCCGCCGCCATACTGGGCCGTGTTGCTGAGGATTTGCCCGCCGTTCAACGTCGCGTCGCCGGAGAGAACGTACAGGCCGCCGCCCCGGCCGGCGCTGTTGCTGATGACCTGGGTCCCGTTCAGCGTCACGTCACATTCCTTGATAAACATCCCGCCGCCGTATGAATTGGCGGTGTTGCTGAGAATTTGTCCCCCGTTCAGAATCACGCTGCCCGCGTAGGCGCTCACCCCGCCGCCGAGACCGTTAGAGCCGCTGGCGGTGTTGCTGACGACCTCGACGTTGACAAGCGTCAGGTCGGTACCCCAACTGTTGATGCCGCCGCCGTTGCCGGTGACGTTGCCGTTGATGATCGTCACCCCGGAGATGACCACCGTGCCCGCAAGGCGGACGTCGAACACGCGGTCTATGGAGCCGGCGTCGATGATTGTCTGGTCAGGGCCAGCCCCCTCGATGGTCAACGTGGCGGTGATGTCCAGGTCGCCGCTCAGGGCCGCGTCCTCGCCTGTGCCAACGATGCTCAAGGCATACGTGCCGCTCCCCAGTGTGATAGTGTCGGCTTGGCCGTTGGCGTTGGCCGCGATAATGGCCTCCCGTAGCGAGCAATCGCCTGGCGCACAACTGCCATCGTTCTCGTCATTCGTGACATCCACGGTGAAGTCGTCCGCGCGGACGACCGGCAACTGTGCGCCGCCCAGCAGCCACAGCAGGGCCAGGGTCAACCCCAGGCCAAAGAGCAAAGACGCCAGTGTTTTCCTAGCACTCATTTTTTCTCCTTTTCCCAATATGCAAAAGAGGGGCGCGGTGCAGGGATGACTGACCCCCACCCGGCTTACTCCAGGTCACTCCGTCGGCACGTAGCCGGTGATTCCGGCCGCGGTGCCGATCCACATCACGCCGCCAGGGCCCGCGGCGATCTCTTTGACGTCGTTGTCCGCCAGACCGTCGGCTATGCTGCAAGTGGTCCACGCCTGGCCGTCGAAGCGGGAGACGCCGTTATCGGATCCAACCCACACCGTGCCATCGGAAGCCACGGCGATGGACGTGGTTCTGTTGCTGGCCAGGCCATCCGTGCTCCTGTAGACCGTCCAGGTCTGGCCATCAAAGCGGGAGACTCCGCCAGTGGAGCCGACCCATACCACGTTGTCCGCTCCCACGGCGATGCACGAGGCTCCCTGACTGACCAGGCCGTCGTCCATGGTATAGGTGGCCCACGACTGCCCGTCGAAACGGGAGACGCCGTCGTCGGTGGCGAACCAGACGGAGCCACCGGGGGCGACGGCGATGCCGTTGACGCTGTTCTGGACCAGGCCGTCTTCCTCGCTGTAAACCGTCCAGGTCTGGCCGTCAAAGCGGGAGACGCCGGCAGCCGAGGCCATCCAGGTGCCGCACCACACCGAGCCGTCAGCGGCGATGGCGATGGAGTCAACCCGACTATCGGCCAGGCCGTCCTCCTCCCGATAGACCGTCCAGGTCTGGCCGTCAAAGTGAGAGAGGCCATCCCGGCCGCCGAACCACAGCGAACCATCGGGAGCTGGGGCAATGACAAAGACGCCGGTCTGGGCCAGGCCGTCCTCGTCGGTGTAGGTGGTCCATCCTTCGCCACCGAAAGAGGATGCACCGCGGTCGGTACCGACCCACGGCGTGCCCTCGGAGGAGACGGCGGCGGCCCAAATCTGGTTTCCGACCACCGTGTCATCGGTCTGGTAAGTGGTCCACGCCTGCCCGTCAAAGCGGGAGAGGCCGGCGGTGCGCGTGCCCACCCATACCGCGTCGCCCGCCGGGCTGGCGAGGATGACCTGGATCTCGTCGCTGACCAGGCCGTCTGCCTCGGTGTAGGTGGTCCATTGCTGCCCGTCGAAGCGGGAGAGGCCCCGGAAGGCGGTGCCGGCCCACACCGGCCCGTCCGGGGCCACGGCGACGGCTTCTATCTGGTCGCTCACCAGGCCCTCCTCCCGGGTAAAAGTGGTCCACGCCTGACCATTGAAGCGGGAGAGACCCTTGTTGGTGGCGCACCACAGCGCGCCATCCGGGGCTAGGGCCAAGCTACGGACGTTATGATCGACCAGGCCATTGTCCTCGGTGTAGGTAGCCCATTGCTGCCCGTCGAAGCGGGAGAGGCCCTCGGTGGTGGCGAACCACACCACGTCCTGGTCATCGACGACGATGGCGTTGACGAAATTGCCTGCCAGGCCGTCATCTGTCTTGTAAATGGCCCACTGCTGGCCGTCGAAGCGGGAGACACCCATGCCGTTGTGGCCGACCCACAACGTGCCGTCCGGTGCTACGGCGAGAGATTGGACGGAATCGCTGGACATGCCGTCATCCATAGTATAGGTGGCCCATTCCTGCCCATCAAAGTGGGCAAGGCCGCCGCGCTCGGTGCCGAACCATACAGAGCCATCCGGGGCCACGGCAACGGCCATAACGACGTTCCGCCCCAGGCCGTCGTGGGCTGTGTATTTGACATAGGTGCCGTCAGCCTTCCACTGGACGCCGCCGCCGCTCGTCGCGACCCACAGGTTGCCCTCGTCGTCCAGGGCGATGTCGCGCACCTCGTTGCCGTTGGTGTACGTCTGCCAGAGCCACGCCTGTTCTTGCTCAGCAGCCTCCGTTCCCGCAGGTGTGGTTGCAGGTGTAGGTGCGGGGCGTGTCGGCGCTTCGGTCGGGAGAGGCGCGGTGGGCTGGGACGCCGTGGTTGGCGCGGGCGTGCCCTGGTCGGACGGCTTGCAGGAAGCGCAGACCAGGAGTAGTAGAGCTAGAACAAGGAAGAGTGTAGATTTGCGGTTCATTTGAATCTCCTTATAAGAATGACAGCAACTAGAAGCGACCCGGTGATTCACACAACATTTCTCCCGTGCCACCGCAGACAGGGCGGCGGCGTGTAGTTCGGGGCGGCGGGCGAGGCGAGCGATGTCTCGCCATGCCCGCCGCTGGAGTGCACTTTGTAGGCGGTCAAGGGCTGGACCGCAGGAGCATTGGCAGGTAAATGCGCCGCTGTGTCGTCGCTGCCATAGTAGGTGATGTGCGGATACCCGTCCCCATCGAGCGCCAGAGAGATCGATCCGCTTCCCGCGCCGTTATCACCGTCCACAGTCTCGATGTCCCAGCTCACCCCGTTGAACGTAGCATAGCGCAGGCCGTCGTTGGTCACGTAGGCGACGTGAGGCCGATCCTCATCATCCAGAGCGAGCGATGTGGGTATGGCGAATTCACTGTCGGCGGTTTCTATCAAGCTATCATGCCACCCACTGACGTCACGGTAAATGTAGCGCACTCCCACGTGTCTGCTAGAGTAGCTGATGTGTTCATAGCCGTTCGAGTCTATCGCGATCGAACTTGACTCTCCCTCGTCGCCGGGCTGATTGATGTCCGATATATTCCAGGTGGTAACCCAGTCGCCATCATGTGTGCCCTGGAAAGCAGCGTACCGTAGCGTGCGGCTGATACAGTTGCGGTAGCTGATACGCGGGTTGGAGCCATACAGAGCCAGCGAGGTGGCATCTCCTATGACAACGCCGCTGCTATCCACTGTTTCGCTGATCCAGGAAGAACCATTCCAATGCGCGTACCTGAGCGCAGAGTGGGTGGTGTCGACATAGCTGACATAGACATCCCCGTTATGGACCGCCAGGGAGGTGAACTCACCTACAGCGGCGCTGTTATCCACCGTCTCTCTAACCCAGGAAGAGCCATCCCAATGAGCAACCTTGAGCGCCGAGTTGGTCAGGTCGTAGTAACTGATGTGGGGATAGTTGGAACTGTCCAGGCCCAGCGAGGGGAACTGGCCCACGCTGGCGCTGTTATCAACTGTGGAGGTGACCCAGCCGCTGCCGTTCCATTGGGCATATTTGAGGGCTGTATTAGGATGGTCATAGTAGCCGACGTGGAGGTGACCCAGTGAATCGATGCCGAGGGACGAGTAATGTCCGATGTCTGAACCACTTTGCACAGTCTCGACACTCCATACCGTATCAGTCGTGGCTACCTGGGCGACGGACGTGGTTGGCGGAGTCGCCTCTGTGGGAAGTGGGATGGTTGGCGAGGCGAGAGATGTATCTTGTTCGAGTGCTTCCGTCATGTGCATCGTACTGTCGGCGTAGGTGGACCCAAGTCCAAGCGTGCCCAGCGCTGTGCCGACGATGGTCAATGTCAGGGCAAAGTGAATGATCTTGGTCAGTACTCTTCGGCTGATCATGATGCCCTCCTTAACTGAAAAGACCGTTTCCCTGACCCTACGCAAGCACAATAGTGAATGCGTTTCGCTAGCCGGAGTTTGAGGGTTCTACCCTTCAGATTCCCCGGCGCTAGTTGGATTGGTCACGAGGTAGATCGTCGCCGGTTTGAGTCTTTAAAAACGTCACCAGGTCGTGGAGGTTGGCGAATCCATGCCGCTCCCCGGTACCTGGTATCTCCAGGGAAGCGCGCCAGAGCAGCTTTTCCCCGTCGCTGGTCTGCCACAGGCGCAGTAGATAAGATAGATACCGTTGCGATGCAGGTTGCTTGGGCATTAGATTGATAGTATTCTATCTTTCTACTGTCAAAGAAACGTCAAAAACAGGGTCGTGGGGGTGAAGATTGGCTTTGCTCGCAGCATTAACGGTAGTATAATCCTGGTTGTCTACTCGCTGACGACTGTTGAGCGCTGGTGATGCCACGATTAACCATCTCTCTGTTGGGGTCTTTCAATGTCACCCTAGACGGCAAGCCGGTAACCAACTTTGCTACCGACAAGGCACGAGCACTGCTGGTTTATCTGGCCGTCGAAGCGGGCCACCCCCATCGCCGGGACGCACTAGCCGGGTTGCTGTGGCCCGATCAACCTCAGCGCAAGGCCCGCCAAAATCTGCGCCAGGCGCTCTCCTATCTGCGCCGGGCCATCTGTGACCAGGATGACGTACCCTTTCTGCTGGTCAGCCGCGAGACGATCCAGTTCAACCCCAATGGCGACTATTGGCTGGACGCGGCTGCGTTTGCGGCCCTGGCCGCAGAGTGCCAGAGACACCATCACCGGCGGCTGGAAAGTTGCCTGCCCTGTACACGACGGATGGAGCAAATGGTCGAGCTGTACCGGGGAGATTTTCTGGCCCACTTTTACTTGAGCGACAGCGGCGGTTTCGAGGAATGGGCGGTGCTCAAGCGGGAGTGGCTGCGGCGCGAGGGGGTGCAGGTGCTCTTCCACCTGACCAACAGATACGAGCGGCGCGGCGACTATGGGCGGGCGCGGCGGTACGCCCAGCGTCAGGTGGAGTTGGAACCGTGGCGCGAGGAGGGACATCGGCAGTTGATGCGGTTGTTGGCGCTCGACGGACAGCGCAGCGCCGCTCTGGCTCAGTACGAGACATGCCGCCGGGCTCTAGCCGACGAACTGAACATTGAGCCAACGGGCGAGACCGTGGCGCTGTATCAGGCCATACTGGCAGGAGAGACCACCCCCTCGCTCCTCCGTCCCTCTGGTTCCCTGCACAATCTCCCTTCTCCCTCCACCTCCTTCATCGGTCGAGAGGAAGAGCTGGCGGATTTAGCCGAACTGCTGGCGGACCCCGATTGCCGCATGGTGACCATTGTGGGCTCAGGCGGCATCGGCAAGACCAGGCTGGCGCTTGAGGCAGCGGCACAGCAGATCGGATCGTTTACCCATGGCGTCTACTTTATATCCCTGGCCGCCGTCAACGCGGCCGAGTCCATCGCCCCTGCCATAGTCGAGAGCCTCGGGGTTCCCATCCCTGGCAATCAACCCCCGCGAGAACTGCTCCTGAACTATCTGCGCGAGAAAGAGGTCCTGCTGGTGCTGGACAACCTGGAGCACTTGCTCCTCCCCTCCGTTCCTCCCGCCGGCCAGGAAGCGGAGGGAGGGGCGGCGTTGCTGACCGAGATGCTTCGCTGCGCGCCCCATCTGGTGCTTTTGAGCACGTCGCGGGAACGGCTGAACCTGCGGGAAGAGTGGGTGTATGGAATCGGGGGGCTAGAGTACACGCGAGACGAGGCGGTGAAGGAGGGCGATGTCTGCAGCGCCGTTGCCTTGTTCCAGCAACGGGCCCACCAGGCAGATCGACACTTTGTGCCTGACGCAGCCCAAGCTTCCCACATAGCGCGCATCTGCCAGTTGGTGGAAGGAATGCCGCTGGGCATCGAGTTGGCTGCCACATGGGTCACTGTGCATTCTTGCGCGCAGATCGCCCGGGAGATCGAACGCAGCCTCGACATTCTGACATCCCGCATGCGCAACGTGCCCGAACGGCAACGGAGTATCCGGGCCACGTTCGAGCATTCCTGGCAACTGCTTTCCCCGGCGGAGAGGGACATTATGGCCCGGCTCTCCGTCTTTCGCGGCGGCTTTCCGCAAGAGGCCGCCGCTCAGGTGGCAGGGGCCTCTCCGACATCCCTCTCGGCATTGTTGGACAAATCACTGATCCACCGTCTCCCCTCCGGCCGGTACGATTTGCATCCCCTGCTCAGGCAGTATGCAGCAGAAAAGCTTGGAGCCAGTCCCCACGCGCGCCGGCAGGCGGAGATGGAGCACGCCCGTTACTTTGCTGCCTTTCTAGCGCGGCAGGAGGAATGTCTACAGAGCGCCGCACAAAAAGAGGCGCTGGCGAGGATCGCCCCCGAGATCGAGAACGCGTGCCAGGCCTGGCAGACCGCAGTGACATTCGGGGATGCAGTGGAGGTAGAACGATGCCTGGAAAGCCTATACCGCTTTTATGATATTCAGTGTCGGTTTCAGGAAGGAATTGACCTCTTTGCCCAGGCAATAGACCGCTGGAGCGGAGATAGAGAGCAGGCGCGCCTTCTGGGCAAAATCATCGGTCGGCAGGGAGTGCTTTACCGTCGTCTGGGCCGCTACCATCAAGCTCTGGTCGCCACAGAGCAATGCCTAAAGATCTTTGAGCGGCTGGGGGCACGGGCCGAACAGGCCTTTTGTATGATCAACATGGCGGATACGCTTCGCCACCAGGGAAAATATCAGGAGGCAGAAAATTTGGCCCGCCAGAGCCTCATTCTGTCCAGGCAGAGTGAGGATCAATGGGGCACCGCCCGCTCACTCTATCTACTGGGATTGATCTGCTATCGCACGGGGGATGTGGACCGGGCGGAGGAATTGCTCAACGAGAGTCTGACAACCAGCCACGAGAGCGGGAATCCGCGCCTCGTGATGCCAGCCCTCAGCACACTGGCCGACATAGCCTGCCACCAGGGGGAGTATGACCGGGCAATCTCAATGTTCGACGAATGCCTGACGTTGAGCCGCGAGCTGGGCGACCAATTCAACGTGGCTATTCACCTCAACAACCTGGGCACAGTGCTGCACGTGCTCGAAAAATACAAAGAGGCCAGCCTGTTTTTCCAAGAGAGCCTGGAAATCTGCCACGAGATCGGGGATCGAGTGGGGGAAGCCATCGCGTTGAGCAACCTGGGCAAGGTGATTCACGAACTCGGTATGTATGACGAAGCGATAGCGTACTATCGGGAGGGACTGGCTATTGGGCGCAGCACCAACGACCAATGGGCAGTTGTGTCCTGTCTCAACAACCTGGGGGAGACGACCTGTGCCCTGGGGGAGTACGAGGTCGCCAGCGCTTACTTGGCCGAGGCGATACGGATTGCCACAGAGACGCAGGCCATGACCGCATTGGTAGAAGTTCTGGTCAACGTCGCTGCCCTGTTTGCCGCGCAGGGCCAGCCCGACCGCGCGGCGGCGTTGCTCACACTGGCGAGCAACCACCCCGCCTGCGAGCAGACAATTCGGGACAAGGCCAGACGCTTGCTGGACGAGAGTGGCCTCGCCCCGCCAGAGCAGCTACCCGCGTCCCTGAACGCGGCCGCTGTCGAGGCCCTCGCGGGACTGGGGTCACTTGGCGCTTGATCTATCCCGGCGAGCGGCGACGGTCGGCAGTGCGCCGGACATCGCGGTCGCCAGCCAACCTCTAACGGGAAGGCCGCCCCAAACGCGGAACGCGTCCGCCAGCCCGGGGTGTATTTCACTTTGGGACGGGTTGCCCGGCAGGGGAGACGTCGAGCCCGTAGCTTGGAAGCCGCGCTTGGAGCGCGACGTCACTATGGAATATAGGCTTTAGCCGGGTTGAGGAGTCCAGACCCCAATGGGAAGCCAAGTGCCCCGGCTAAAGCCTACAGTCCGGATTGTAAAGACAATCTTGGTCAGGGTAATGAGCGTTTGCAGGTATAACCTTATGATGAGTGCTTACAGCAAGCGCGACCTACGGACTGTTCTCCCAATTCGTCCCCCAAGCGAAATGCCAGCCGCCAGCCGTTGCCTTTGACAAGCCCGTCCATCGGTGTTATGATAGACCTTGTTATGTCCACTGATTCGCCCGGGGGAGTGGGAACACGCCCCATCAACTTGATGCTGCTGGCGATCATTTTGCTCACCTTGCCCTGCTATTGCCTGGGCTTGACAATGCTCTACATCCTGGCGACGCCGGCGCAGCCTACTCCCACCGCGGTCCCCACCGCGATCACTCCCACTTACACCCCCGGCTCACCCACTCCCACGCTGCGGGCGACGCCAACCCAGTCGTGGCCTCCCACAGAGACTCCCAGCCCAACCCCCACCCAGATAGTCACGATGGGTCCCACACCCACCGGCACGCTCACGCCCACGCCTACAGCCACCAGCACGCTCACGCCGACTGCTACCAGCACGTCCACGTCTACCCCAACCCCCTCGGTCACCTGGACGCCGACGCCCACTCCCACACCGACCGACACGGCGACACCGACAGCCACACCGACGAGCACGCTCACACCGACCGTGACCGCCACCCCAACGCTCGTGGTGTCACCAACCATCACCGCCACGGCGACGATCACCCCCTAAGCCTGACAACGAGGAGTCACGCGTGGAAACGATCGACCTGCTAAAGCGACTTTCCGAGACCTCCGGCCTCTCCGGCAACGAGGGTTCAATCCGCGAGGTGGTCCGCGAGCTTTGGTCCCCCCTGGTTGACGAACTGCAAGAGGGCGGGCTGGGCAGCCTGATCGGACTACAGCGCGGCAGCGGCCCGGAACCGCGTGCCCGCTTGCTGTTGGCGGCTCATATGGACGAGATCGGCCTGCGAGTCAGCGGCATCGAGCGCGGCTTTCTGCGCGTCACCGCCGTGGGCGGGATCGACCGGCGGCTCCTGCCCGGACTGGAGGTCACCGTCCACGGGCGGCGGGACCTCCCTGGCATCGTCGGGATGCGTCCCCCCCACGTCGTTCCCGCCAGCGAGCGGGAGCGGACCGTACCGTGGGAGCAGCTCTTTGTGGATGTGGGGCTGGGGGAGGCGGAGGTGCGGCGGCTGGTGCGCGTGGGCGACCCCATCTCCTTCCGGCGAGAGCTGGTGGAGCTAAAGAACGGGCGGGTGGCTGGCAAGGC
This sequence comes from Anaerolineae bacterium, assembly GCA_029932895.1. Taxonomy (GTDB): domain Bacteria; phylum Chloroflexota; class Anaerolineae; order B4-G1; family DUEL01; genus JAOZPF01. The sequence continues at coordinate 9,955 of JAOZPF010000029.1, forward strand.
ATTGGACAACCGGGCCTCTGTGGCAGCGGTGACGTTGGCACTGGAGGAGCTGCGACGGACGGCCCACGACTGGGACATTGTCGCTGTGGCGACGGTGCAGGAGGAAGTGGGGTTGTACGGAGCCACCGCCAGCACCTACGCTGCCGCTCCCGACCTGGGAGTGGCGGTGGACGTCACCTTTGCCCGGCAGGCGGGCCTCTCCGACGAGCGGGCCTTTCCCCTCGGCGAGGGGCCGACCATTGGCGTGGGGCCGAACTTTCACCCCCAGGTTGTCGAGCGGCTCAAAGCGGCCGCCGACGGTCACGAGATCCCCTACAGCATCGAGCCAGCCCCCGGACGTAGCGGCACCGACGCCTGGGCGATCCAGGTCAGCCGGGAGGGGGTCCCTTCCGGATTGGTCTCGATCCCCATTCGCTACATGCACCAGCCGGTGGAGACGGGGGCGGTGAAGGACGTGGAGCGGGCCGGGCGGCTACTGGCGGCCCTTGCGGCCGGGTTGGAAGCGGGCTTCCGGCCCCGCTGGGAGGACGAACCGTAGCGAAAGCGGTTCCTCTCCCCCCCTCAGGAAAGATACTGTTCACACAGGGAGTCGAGAATGCTCCTCAAGGAATTATCAGAATCCTTTGGCCCTTCCGGCACCGAGAGCGAGGTCCGCACCATCATCCGCCGCGCCGTGGAGGAACACGTGGACCGGATGTGGGTGGACAGCCTGGGCAACCTGCACACGGAGAAGCGGGGGACGAGCCGCAGCCGGATGCGGGTGCTACTGACCGCCCATATGGACGAGGTCGGCCTGATGGTCGTCGGTCACGACGATTCGGGGGTGTTGCGGGTGCGTACCATCGGCGGCATTGACGACCGGGTCCTCCCTGGCGCGATGGTGCTGGTGGGGCCGGACCGGATTCCGGGCGTCATTGGCCTCAAGCCGATCCACCTGCTGGAGAAAGGAGAGAGCGCCAAGGTCACCCGCATCCGTCAATTGGCGGTGGACGTTGGGGCCAAGGGGAAGGAAGAGGCACAGCGGCTGGCCCCGCTGGGGACACCGGCGGTCTTTGCCACCCGCTTCCGCGAGTTGGGGCCGACGGTAGCGGGCAAGGCGTTCGACGACCGGGCCGGTTGCGCGGTGCTGGTGGAGCTATTGCAGGGAGAGCGCATGCGGCACGACCTGCACGCGGTCTTTACCGTACAGGAAGAAGTGGGGCTGCGCGGAGCGCGGGTGGCGGCCTACGCCTCCCAACCCGATTGCGGCATCGCCCTGGAGGGGACCATTGCTGACGACCTGCCCAAGGAGAAGGACACCAGCCCCACGACCGAGCTGGGCAAGGGGCCGGCGATCACGGTGATGGATCGCACCTTTATCGCCCACCGGGGGCTGTTGCGGCTGATGGTGACGACGGCGGAGGAGCTGGGTCTGCCGTACCAATTCAAGCAACCCGGCATCGGCGGCACCGACTCGGGCGCGATCCACCGTACCCGGGGCGGCGTGCCCACCATCACAGTTGCCGTGCCCTGTCGCTACATTCACAGTCCAGTGAGCCTGCTCGCCGTGGAGGATTTGGAAAACACCGTGCGGCTGACGCGGGAGACGCTGGCGCGGCTGACGCGCCGCGCGCTGAAGAGAGGATAGAGTAGCATGAGTCAGCACGGCCATCGCTTGCTTCCACCGCCGCATCGCCGCTCCGTGCTCAGGAGGTTATTGGGGCGCAAGCTCTACACCCGCCTCTACAGGGCCGGCAATCCCGATTGGCACCGGCAGGTTGTGGGCGGAATGTGGACAGAAATGGGGCAGCTCCAGTTCGATTTCCTTGTCCAACAGGGCCTCAAGCCCACACATCGTTTCCTGGATGTCGGATGCGGGAGCCTGCGGGGAGGGATACACTTCATCCGCTACCTGGAGCCGGAGCACTATTGGGGCATCGACATCAACCTAGCGCTGCTGAGAGCCGGGCGCGAGGAAGTGCGGCGAGAGGGCCTCGCCCCCAAAGCTCCCCGGCTGGTGCGACTGGCCGATTTCGAGTTCCAGACGCTGGGCCCCAAGTTCGACTATGCGCTGGCCCAGTCGGTGTTTACACACCTCCCGCTCAACCGCATCATCCGCTGCCTGGTCAACATCGACCAGGTGCTCATTCCAGGAGGACGGTTCTATGCCACGTTCTTTGAGAGCACACGCCAGTTCAACCTGGAGCCACTGCTCCACTCGCGGCCCGATGGTCCTGATTTCGAGACCTATTTTGACCGTGACCCATACCATTATAATCTGGGCACGTTCCAATGGGTCTGCGCGTGGACAGGGTTGAGTGTCACGAACATCGGGCAGTGGGGCCACCCACGGGACCAGAGAGTGTTGCTGTTCACGAAAACGGGCTAGCAGGGAGGGCATCCTGCCGTATTCCGAGGAGGGATGAGCGTGAGAGAGATCATTCAGCGCTTGACAGAGACATACGGACCTTCGGGCCTGGAGGAGCGAATCCGCGCCGTGATCCGCGCCGAGGTCGAGGGCCTGGCGGACGAGGTGTGGGTGACGCCATTGGGGAGCCTAGTGGCGGTCCGGCGGTCCGGTGGTGATGGCCGTCGCATCCTGGTCGCCGCCCACATGGACGAGATCGGCGTCATGGTGAGCCACATTGATGAGAAGGGATTTCTGCGCTTTGCCGGCATCGGTGGCGTCTTCCCGCGCAACTGCGTGGCGGCGCGGGTGCTCTTTGAGAACGGCACAACGGGGGTCATCGCGGTCGAGCAGAAAGCCGACCCGGACAAGCCGCTCACGCTTCAGCAGCTCTACATCGACGTGGGAGCCACCAGCCGGGAGGACTGCCCGGTGCGGGTGGGCGACGCGGCGGTCTTTGTGCGCCCCTTTGTAGCGCAGGGACGGCGGCTCATTGCCAAGGCAATGGACGACCGCATTGGCTGCGCCGTACTCATCGAGACGCTGCGGCGGTTGGGGGCAACCCCCAACGAGGTCCACTTTGTCTTTTCTACGCAGGAGGAAGTGACCCTCGCCGGGGCGCAGACGGCGACCTATTCCATTGATCCCGACATAGCCATCGCCGTCGATGTGACCGGCACGGGTGACACCCCGGAGAGCCGGCCCATGGCGGTGGAGCTGGGAAAGGGGCCAGCGGTAAAGGTACAGGACTCGTGGATGATCGCTCACCCCAGGGTGCGGGAGCTACTGGTGGCGGCGGCGGAAGCGGCCGGGGTACCGTACCAGATGGAGGTCCTGGAACGGGGCACCACCGATGCCGCCGCGATGCAGACCGTGCGGGCGGGAGTCCCCTCTGGCTGCCTCTCCATCCCCTGTCGCTATGTCCACACCCCCAGCGAGATCGTGGATGAGGAGGACGTGGAGGGAGCGGTGCGGGTGATGGTGGAGGCGTTGAAGAAGGCGTAATCCGCATGTTTTTCATCTTTGGTTCGCCTCGCTCCGGCACCACTTTACTGGCGCAGTGCCTCGACGCCCACAGCGACATCGTCATCCCCTTTGAGACAGACTTTATTGTCCCAATGGCGTTCGTGTTCGACCGCATCCGCGATCCTGAGACAGGCAGGGAGATAATTGCCAAACTCATCACCCAAACAGAGGGTTTTGCCGCCAGCATTGGCGAGTTTCTTGATGCAGCCGCGGTCTATCAGATCGTATACGAGAGCGACTATCACCCCACGGCGATCCTGACAGCGATCTACCAGCATGTCGCTGCCGCTGCGGGGAAAAAGATGGCCGGGGACAAGTCACCCAACGACCTACTGCGCCTGCGTATTCTGGTCAAAACGGGGGCCGTGAGCCAGCGGACCAAAATCATCCACATTGTGCGAGACATTCGGGACGTGATGGCCTCGCTCAAACGGACCGGCTGGGTGACCGATCTAGACGCATATTTCCCCCGCTTTTGGTCCAGCAGCAACCTCTACTTGCACAGGCTGTACCGCTCAAGTCCGCAATACCTGTTGATTCGGTACGAGGACATGGTGCGTGCGCCGGAGGATGAATTTGCCCGGATATGCGCGTTTCTGGAGATCGAGTTTCAGCCAAAGATGCTCCTGCCCTCAAACCGCAACCCACGTTACAAAAAGATGGGGCTTCACGCCAATCTCTTCAAGCCCATCACGCCGGACCGAATCGGAGCGTACAAAAAGCAGCTAGACCGCCGGACGTTGAGGGAGTACCAAATTCAGGCCGGGGAGGCGCTGCGGGTGTTTGGCTACCAACGGGGCTTGTTGGCGAGGCGAGCCCGACGGTAACTGGAGCGGAACGCGGGGATGAGGCAACTGGGGCACCCTGAGGTGCCCCAGTTGTTTTGTGGTTGCTTTATGCGGGTAGATGCTACTGACCGAAGCCAGCGTAGACGTTCGCGATACCGTGCAGTGTCTCGACGTTGACACCTACCAACGGACGAGCGTCCACCGAGGTGATGACTGCCGACCCGACGTTGCCAAAGCCGCCGCTCGGGTTATAGGCGTTGCCGTCGTCGCTAAGCGAGCCGTCAGTGTGGAAAGTGATAGCGCCAGCGGCACCAAGCGTGTAGGTGTAGACGGTGTCAACGGAGCCGTCCTGCTTGTAGTAGGTGAGGGTGACTTGGTTGGTGTTGGCCGTATCCAGGTTCTGGATCAGGATGTGGGACCACTGCCCACCGGGGTTGGCGTGGACACTGGGGAAGAGCAAGGTTGTCGCGCCAGCGTCACTGCGGAAGCCATCGTAGGCGTAAGGCTGCATTTTTTTGTAGGTAGCGCCCAGGGTTTCGACGCACACCGCAACCAATGGCTGGTCGGAGTGGATGACCGCGCTGCCCACATTTCCCAGATGTGTCGGCTCATAGTTCCTACCATCGTCGCTCAGAGCGCCGTTAGTGTGGTAAGTCAGAGAGCCATTGGCGGGGATGGTCGAGGTAAAGACGTCGGCAAGAGCACCACTCTGCTGGTAATAGGTGATTGTCAAGGAAGCTGCGACACCTGACATGTTCTGTACCAGAGTGTGCGAGCTCTGTGCAGCGGCGTGGTGCGTGCTCGGCAGGTAGATCGTTGTATCGCCGTACCAGGTGGGGAAACCGATGTAGGCCTCAGTGCGCTTGTTCAGCGTTTCGATAGCCGCTACGCCGAGAGGCTGGTCGGCGGTGACCTGCATCGCGCCAACGCCCTCTGCCACAACGTTGATGTCAATGTCGGATGCGACGTCGCGGATGTTGCTCCGGCCGGGGCCGATGTCCACGGTGCCGCTGCTGATGACAGTGCCGTTCTGCTTGTAGTAGGTGTACAG
>JAOZPF010000029.1:15215-15969 GCA_029932895.1 Anaerolineae bacterium
TTCGCCCACTGCGCGTTGCGCCAGTGGACCGAGGGGATAAACACGTTCGTATCGGCGTAGGAGGAGTCGATGCTCTCGTAGGCACTGTGGTTGGAGAACGGGTCACCACCAGCGTTGACGTTGACCGCCACCACCGGCTGATCGGACGAGACAACCATCGAGCCACGGAACCCAGCCGGCAGGTCAAGATAACGATGGCCGGCGACGTTGGTCCCGTTGGTCGAGTGGACAGTCATCGCGCCGTTGCCGTCAATGGTGAAAGTGTCTTCCGCCGCCTTTTGCCCAGTGGTCGAGTTATAGACCTCTACCACTACGGTCGCTGTATTTCCAGAGAGGTTCTGGATCAGCACGTGTGAGCTCTGGGGATCTGGCACGGTCTGCTGTGCCAATGCGACGGCGGGAATAACAGCGATGAGCGCGACGATGCCCGCAATAGCCAAGAACTTTTTCATGAGAGACCTCCTCGTATAATATTTGCCATGGTTGGGCATCCCAGGGATACTATCCTTGCACCCAGCAGGGATAGGTGGGCAGTTCTGGTCCTCCTTGTTGCACCGTCAGGTGACTTCAAAAGTAAGACTGTTGCCCACGCCGAGTGGCACTTCCAACTCGCATGCTGTTCCCGTGCAGCTCAGGGCAGCCGCCAGAGTTCTGATAGCACGAGGTTGTTGCTCTGCTCGGTTCCCTGGGATACCCGCCTCCTCTCTCTGGGTGACATCACCCAAAGGAGTCGCTGTATGAACAATTCAACTCT
>JAOZPF010000030.1 GCA_029932895.1 Anaerolineae bacterium
CCCATCCACATCGCCAGCCGCGCCGAGGGACGCGCCAAAGTAGGCATCTGTCTGGGGCTGGGGGGAGGCCCACCACACGGGGTCGGTGGGCGCGCTGCTGCCGCCGAGAAAGAGGAAAGCACGCCCCATATCCTGGTGCGCCCCGTCATAGTAGGGCGCACCGACGAGGACATCGTCATAGCTGTCACCGTTGATATCGCCCGCCGCCGCCACTCTCATTCCAAAGTTGGCATACTCTTGCTGCGGGCTTGCCACCAGAATTGACCACTGGTGGGTGTCAAGCCCAGCCGCACTACCCCGGTAGAGGTAGGCCGTGCCCTGGGCCGTCTTGCCGGCAAAATCCTTGTACGGCGCGCCGATGATGACATCGTCAAAACCGTCGTGGTCCAGATCCCCGGCAGTGCTCACCGAGTAACCATAACGGGCATAACTTTCGTCAATGGGGTCGAGAACCCAGGGTGGAATCGCGTCCAGCCCGTCAAAGGCCCCATAGTAGACGTAAACACGCCCTTCCTCGGTGTAGGTGCCGCTGTAGCTGGGGACACCGATGATCACGTCGGCTATCGTATCGCCGTTTACATCTCCGGCCGTGCCCACCGACTGGCCAAAATTGGCATTGTCCTGGTCAACAGGCGCAGCCGTCCAGACCGGGACCCAGGTGAGGCCGGTAGGTGTGCCATAGTAGACAAAGGCCGCCCCCTGGTTGGTGTATGATATGGTGTCGAAATTGGGGGCGCCGATGATCACGTCGTCAAAACCATCGCCGTTGATGTCGCCCGCCGCTGCGGCAGCGGAGCCAAAGTTGGCCCCATTCTGGTCGGTGGGATCGACATACCAGGTCTCGCTGGCGGGCGGGACCAGGCCGTGAGGAGAGCCATAGTAGGCATAGGCCCGCCCCTCCTCGGTGACGACCGTCGTATCATACAGCGGCGCGCCGGCGACGACATCGCCAAAGCCGTCGCCGTTAAAGTCACCGGCTCCGGCGGTGGTGCCGAACCCGGAACCATCCTGATCTGTGGGGTGGAGCGATGCTTTCTGGGTCACCGCGCACCAGGGGGATGAGCCATAGATCGTAAAGTCATAGACGTCGAGATAACCCTCGTAGGGGACATACCCCTGCGCATCGACATAATATCCGCCCACCATGAGCTCCGGCACGCCATTGCCGTCGGTGTCGCCGGCCGGGCCGACGAACTGACCGTACTTGGCACCGCCCTGGTCCGTCAGGTCGATCTCGCAGTATTCGGTGTCCGTCAGCCCACTCCCGCTGCCGATGTAAAAGTAGACGCGCCCCTCGTCGGTATAGATCCAATCGTCATATCCTGGCGCACCGACCAGCACGCCGGTACAGCTAGAGGGATCGACGGCGCTCACTGCCTGACCAAAGTTGGCGTTGTCCTGATCCGTGGGATCGGCCACCCAGTCGGCCACGCTGCTCAAGCCGGGCGAGATAGGGCCGCCGTGGTAGAGATAGACCCGTCCCTCGTTGGTGTTGGTGATGCTATCCCAGTTGGGCGCGCCGATGATAACATCGGCAAAGTTGTCGCAGTTGACATCGCCGGCTGTGGCCACGGAGGCACCGAAAAAGGCGTCGGTCTGGTCTGTGGGATCGACCCACCATTTGGGGTTGCTCGTCAGCCCGTCGGGCGTCCCCATATAGAGGTAGACACGTCCTTCCGAGACGGCCTCACTGCTGAGGGTGGGAGCGGAGACGAGAAGGTCGGGGAAAGAGTCGTTGTTCACATCCCCCGCCGCAGCGACCGCGTCGCCGAATCGGGCGCCGGGCTGGTCCGTCGGGTCTGCTGACCAATCCGGCAAAAACCCCGGCCCTGACGGACCGCCGAGGTAGAGAAATGCCCCACCCTCGCCAGGGGCCTCGTTGGAGAAACCCGGCGCACCTATGACTACATCGGCAAAACCATCCCCGTCCAAATCACCGACCGCAGCCACAGAATCACCGAACTCGGCGTTATCGGTTGGCCCGTCAACTTCCCATGCCGGCATCTCGGAGAGACCAATCACGCTGCCAAAGTATATAAAGGCATGTCCGGTCACAGAAATGCCGTTATCGAACGACGGTGCGCCGATGAGAACGTCGCCATATCCGTCGCCGTTCACATCACCGGCCGCAGCGACCGAGTAACCGACATGGTCTCCGTGTATGCCGCCTCCGGGGGTATGCCAGTCGGGGCCGCGGTTGAGGGCCGAGACCGGGCCGTTGGCTGAGCCGTGATAGACATAGACCCGCCCTTCGTCGGTAAAGCCGTTGTCATAACCGGATGCGCCGATGATGATGTCATCATAATTGTCATTGTTGACGTCACCCGCCGTGTTGACCACAATGCCCAACCAGGCGCCGTTTTGGTCGGCGGGGTCGTCCGCCCAGGAGGAGAGGAGGGGGTCAACGGTGATGGGATAAGTGGCGTTGCGGTCGTCAACACGGATTGCCAATTGCGAATTGTGAAGAACAAAACTCGCCTGAAGCTGGCGACCGGCGGTGTCGTGGACAGAGAGTTGACCATAGCGCAACACAGGGACACCATCTGGAGCGGTCAGCCTGATGGTGGTGTGATCGACAAGCACGGGCACAAGATCGCCGGAGAGGTCGAGCGCAAGCACTAGAGGGGTGGAAGAGAGGCGGAGCGGCGGAGAGGAAATGGTAAAACCCTGTTCCAGACCACGCTCATCGTTGACGTACCACTCGCTCAGCGTGGGGCCGCGCTGGTAGGTGATGCGGTTCTCGTCCGCGCTGACTGTGGGGGAAGGGACAGGCCGCACGTCGCCGACGCGCCCTAGGCCGGTCAGAGCAATAGCCAACTCCCATTCCCGTGTTTGCTGTGGCAGACCGATGATCGTGCTTCCGCCGTCGGGCGTGTCACGGAGGGCATCTTCCTCCCACACGCGGGGGGTCACTTGCAGGCCGTCAGGGTCCAGGATAACGCGCAGGTTCTGGGCGCGGTTCGGCGCGGCCCAGGACCCATTGTTGAACGAGGAAAAGCGGTACTCGGACGATTCGATGTAGGCCACGACCTGAGCGAACCAGTCGCTTTGGCGCAGCGTTTCGGGGTCGAGCGCTGCCACATCGTCACCGCCAGCCGGGACCGGAGCAGGGGGGCCAGCGATAGGCGGCCCGTTCGTCTCCCCCCGGTCCAGCGCCGTGGCAGAGGGGCCGGCGATGTCCGGCTCACTCACTTCGTCCTGGGCCGGTGCTGCGGCGGTATCACCCCCCCACAGTGGAACCAGGCTGACCGGGCCCCCTGGTGCCGGCTGAGCATCACTACTGGAAGCAGGGTCAGCTCGAACGTCGTTCGGGCGCGGCGGCGCCGGGTCTTGGGCCGCCACACGCCACGGTTGGCCCACAATACCCCCGGCTGTCGCCAGCATCAGTACCAGAATCGCCAGCCTGTGCAGAATAGTTGTGCGCTTCATCTGATCTCGCCTCCCTTGACATTTTCCCGCCCAGTCACCACGGACCACTTGAGTGGCCCCGCGTGCATTTCCACAAAGTTCAGCAACCCTACCACCTGGTCAAAGTAACAGCTCTCGCCCGAGGCGGCGTGCTGCACCCAGCCGCGCCAGAAACCGCCCTCGCCCTCTTGTTCCCACCAGATGCGGAGGACAAAAGAACTGTTGCGATGATCTATCCTGCTCACGATTTCCCCTTTCGCAACGTCGCCGCGAGCCTAGTGACACCACCAGTGCAACTGTCTATACCATACCACAGGGCTATCTCACCAGTATCTCGGAGAGCGCGGGGTATGCCCGAACCTTGGGGACAGTTGTCAATTGACAATTAACAATTGACAATTATCAGGGGGCGGTTTGTGCTAGGCACGCGCGCCGCGGGTGGGCACGTCGTGACCAGCAGCGCGTAGGGCCGCCAGATCGCGCTTGATTGTCCGCTCACTCACGCCGAGCGCTTGGGCCAGCGCTGCCACCGTGGGAGCAGCCGACTGCTCCACTGCCTCCCGCACCAGGCGCAGCAATCGCTGGCGGCGCAGCGCAGCATCGGACCCGGCATTGTCCTCCGGGGCCGCGATGGTCCAGGTCACCGTCACGAACTCGTCGTCGCGCAGGGGGCGGCCCGTGGGGGCAGTGGCGGAGGGGAGATGCACAGTTCTCTGTTGAATCCCACCGCTTGCCGCCTGGGCTGTTTCGACTTGGGCAAGCAAACGGGCAGCGGCCTCGATGCCGTTGGGGTGCTCGATCTCGGCGAATATAGCTTGGGCCACCCCGAGCTTTTCACGCGCTGCAACCAGGTCTCCCCGCGCAAAGGATGTCCGCCCCTGGTTGTGCCAGCACCAAGCCTCGCCCCGGCGGTCGCCAATCTCCTGGCGGATAGCCAGGGAGCGGGCAAAATGAGCATCGGCTAGGTCCAACGCGCCCAACTCCAGGTGGACGAGCCCCAGGCTGTTCAGGCAGCGAGCAAGGCCCCACTGGTCGGTGCCGACCTGCTCAAAGAGCGTCAGCGCCTCCTCCAGGGGGGGCAGGGCATCCTCATACTTGCCCTGGGACCAGGCGCTCAGGCCCAGGTGGGTCAGGCTGATAGCCCGCAGGTCGGCTGGCTGGTCTCTCTGCGGCAGCACCGCCATCGCCTGGCGGGCAAAGTGGCTGGCCTGCTCATACTCGTCCTGGACAAAGAACATAAAGCTCAAGCGGTTGAGGACGTGTGCCTCGCTGAGTTTCTCTCCCAGCCGGTTCCAGGTCTCGCGGGCACGGGAAAAAGACGCCTCTGCCGCCTCATATTCGCCGATCAGGCTATAGACCTGCCCCTGCTTCTCGGCCAGCTCGGCTCGCCAGCGAGCGACCTGCTCGGCCGGCCAATCAACCCGCCCCGCGGCCAACCACGCATCGGCCTGGCGATAATGGTCGAGAGCATGCCGATTGGCATAGACAGCCCAGGCGCGATCGCCCGCTCTCGTGATGAACTGCACAGCTCTAGGCCAGTCTTCCCCCAGCCGAAAGTGCCAGGCCAGCGCCTCCACTTGCTCTGGCTGTAGGGCCTGCAGCGCCTCCCCCACCCGTCGGTGCCAATAGCGGCGGCGCACTGGGCTCAGGGCTTGGTAAGCGACTTGGCGGATCTTGGCATGGGCAAAGCGGTAGCCCAGGAATTCCCTGGCCTCTACAATGAGCCCGCGCCGGCATAGTTCCTCGGCCACTCGCAGCATCGCCTCTTCCTCCCATTGACACGACCGTCGCCACAGATCGAACTCGACCTGTTGGCCAATGACCGCAGCGATACCAAGAAGGTCGCGCTCGGGGGAGGTCAGCCGTGCCAATCGCTGTTGGATGCTCTGAACGACACTGACTGGCACCGGCAGGGCGGAATAATCATCGGTCACATTGTCCCACGCCGTACTCCAGCCGCCCTCCTCGCTGCGAGATAGGACTCCCTGCTCCACCCATGCCCGCAGCGTCTCGGTGATAAAGAACGGATTCCCCTCGGTCTCGATGTGAAGCCGCCGGCTGAAAAGCGGGGCTGGCCTCTCCGCAGCCAAAAGACGCTGGACCAGGTCCATTGTCTCCGATTCCGTCAGCGGGGCGAGTTCCAGGCGCCGAGGGATGCGGGTAGCCTCCAGACTGGCCAAAGCCTGTCGCACCAGAGGCTGCTCGACCAACTCCTCCGGTCGGAGCGTGCAGACGATGAGCAGGCGCGACCGAGTCAGCCGGGGAAGCAGAACGCGCAGCGCCTCGAAGCTGGCCGAGTCCATCCAGTGGATATCCTCCAGGATGACCATATGTGGCTCGACCTCGCCGAGGGCCAGAAAGGCACGGGCCAATGCCTCTAGAAGGAGCCCCTTGTTATGCTCCGCATCCCGCGCTGGCGGCGGCGCTTCCCCAGGGATCAGGCGGCCCAATTCCCGCTGCCACATTGGAAGGAGGCGACTGAGGTCGGCATCGCTCAGCACCTCCACCAACGGTTGGTACGGGGGCGGCGTCGACAGCTCGCAACTGTGGCCCCACATCACGCGGACGGACCGCCATTCAGCGTCGCGAGCCACCTCGTGCATCAGACGCGTCTTGCCGATGCCCGCGCCTCCGATCACGAGAGCCATCCCCCCGCTCCCGCGCACCGTTCGGCTCAGCATGCGTGCCAGTTCCGCCCTCTCGGACTTGCGGCCGACCAGTGGTACCAGGTCGGGGCGCTCCAGCAACGGCGTGGAGGGTGGGCGTGGTGCAACCGGCAGGTGAGGAGGCTCCACCGTTCCGGCGGCCGTGATCTCCTGCAGCAGAGCTTTTGTGCTCGCCGCTGGCTCAGTCCCCAGCTCGCGGGCCAGCATCTCCCGGCAGAGCTCGTACTGCTGCCGCGCCTCGTTATCTCGCCCCAGCAGGTGACAGAGCTGCATCACTTCGCGATGCACCTGCTCGCGCAGCGGGTCCGCGGCGACCAATCTCCGCGCGTACAGCAGGGCGCTCTCGTAATCGCCGCGCATCTTGAGCTTGCTTATCAACATCTCCAGGGCAACGAGGAACCTCCCCCGCAATCGCTCTCGCTCGACGAGCACCCAATCATCATAGTAGCCAGCCATAAAGTCGCCACAGTACAGCTCCACGGCATCGCGCAACGCCTGCACCTGCGACGACGAGGCGGTCTGGTTCCCTGCCCCGCTTTGAGGCCCGACGAGCTTTTCAAACGCAGTCACGTCAAGCCATAGGGGGAGCCGGGGGTTGAACTGGATGGTATCGCCCTCGGTCAGCAGGACCTCGTGAGGGGTCAGAGCACGGCGGATCTCCCATAGGGCCTGGCTGAGACGTCGTCGGGCGGCGACGTCGGTCAGATCGGGCCAAAAGGTCCCTGCCAGCAGGTCGCGGGTGTGCGGGCGATCGCGGTAGGTGACCAGGTAGGCCAAGAGCGAACGGGCCAACGTTCTGGATATGGGTGGCAGCGGTTCGCCATCCCACAGAACTGTCAGCCCACCAAAAAGGCGAATGTGTAGCAACGGCTATACCTCACCCGGCTGCGCCTGTCATCAGCCGATAGGCTCTGACGATCTCGCGGTGGGCAGCCACGTTTTCTATAAACGACTGCCTGGCCACGTCGTCCGGTATCCTGGCCGCCCGCTCCTGCAAGAGATCGTGCGCTGCGGTTAAAACATCTGCGGCACGGTGGTCATCGTTGGCCCGCAGAACCTGGTAGCAGGTCAGGTAGATGCGCAGTGGCTCCTCTGTGCCATCCAAACTGTGGCCCGAACCAGGTCCCCCGCCGGGCGCAGAATTGGAACCGACTGCCAGGTGGTCCAATATCTCCTCGACGTAGGCTTGAGCCTGATCGAGATGTCCCTGGGCCAAAGAGGCGCGGGCCAGTCCGGCTATCGACTCTATTGCCCGGTTGTTCTCACCCAGCTCCTTGCGCATAGCCACTGCCTGTCGATATGCAGCGGCGGCTTCGTTCAACCGCCCCAGACCGGTCAGGGCGTGGCCCAGGCTGGTCAAGGCGTACCCCTGCACGCTGCGGTCGCCGATCTCCTGGGCGACGGCCAGGGCTTGCTCACCGTACTGCCGGGCCGTCTCGTCATCGCCGCGGTGATGGGCCAGCAGGCAGAGGGAGAACAGCACCCACCCAGTGCCCTGCCGGTCGCCGATCTCGCGCCTGATAGGTAGCGACTGCTGAAAGAGAGCCTCGGCCTCGGTGTAATCTCCCAGGCGTGAACTGACCGTGCCGGCATTGAACAGTGCCATACCCTCGCCGTGGCGATCGCCCACCTCACGAAAGATGCGCAGCGCTTGCTCGTAGCGCGCCCTGGCCTCGGCAAAATCGCCCAGGTTCTCGGAAACAACACCCAGGTTGTTGAGCAGGTGGCTCTCGCGCCGCCGGTCGCCAATCTGGCGATAGATGTGCAGCGATTGTTCCAGATAGTCCCGGGCCGCGACGTTGTCGTCTAGGTTGGCAGAGACGTAGCCGAGGTTGTTGAGAGCCGCGCTTTCATCCCTGCGGTCACCAGACCGGCGAAAGATGGGGAGGGCCTGCGCGTAATAGTCCCGTGCCTCCAAATAGTTCCCCTGGTATAGACAGACGTTGCCGAGGTTGAGCAGGCTTCTGGCCTCTGCCTGATCCAAACCAGCCTCCTGCGCCAGTGCCAGTGCCTTTTTGAGGCGCGAGCGGGCCGCGTCATATTCCCCCTGACGCCAAAGAGCCCTGCCCCAACCAAGATTGGCCTCTGTCTCATCCGATATGTCACCGGCCTTGGCAGCCCACTCCGCTGCCACCTGGGCCGCTGCGATTGCCGCTGGATAGTCGCCCGTTACCACAGAGAGGGACACCTTACACAGCGCTGCCTCGGCCCGCAAGCGGTCGTCATCGAGTAGCTCCGCTAGCTCCATCAGAGATGCCACGTCCCGTGCTTGCGCCTCGCGGTTCCCTTGCAGATCATGCACCTTTTGACGGGTTAGGAGCAGGGCGTACCGTTCGGCGGCATCATCCTCCGGGGTCAGCTCGAGGGCCCGGTTGAGATAGGTCAGTGCCTCCAGGCTGGCGAACTGTCCGGCCGCCTGCTCGCCAGCGAGCCGGGCATAAAACCGTTCGCGCTCGACATCCTCGGCCCGACGCCAGTGATGGACCAACAGAGGATAGTACGAGGCCAGGTCCTGTGCATAGACCTCCTCGTACCAGCCAGCCACAGCGCGGTGCAGCTCGCGGCGCTGAGAAAAGAGCAGGGTGTCATACGTCACCTGCTGGGTGATGACGTGCTTGAATCTATAGGCTAGCTCTGGCTCGATGGTTTCCAGGGGGGTCAAATCCAGTTCCGACAGTTTCTCAAGGTGCGCGAGCAGTACGTCCCCTCTCACCTGCTGGGGGTGGACATCGCGGAGCGTGCGATAGAGGAAACTCCGTCCAATGACGGCCGCCACTTTCAGCGTCAGTTGCTGTTCTGGCGGCAGACGATCTATACGCGAGAGCACCACCCCTTCCACCGTATCAGGGACTGTTTCGTCCAGCGGTGCCAGGTCGCCGCGAAGCGTACAGAGGCCATCCGCCACATCGATCGCGCCGCTGTCGCGCAGCGCGAGGGTCAGTTCCTCGGCGTAGAAGGGATTGCCGCCTGACCGTTCATGCACCAGATTGGACACCTTGCTGGGCAGAGCGCTGGGGGAGAGACCGAGGCGGGCCGCAGCCAGCGCCGCGGTCTCGGCAGGGGATATAGCCCCCATAGACAGCCGCTCCGCTCCTTCCAACTCTGTCATCGCCACATACTCAGCCCAGAGCGGCCCCTCCAGGGGACGCAGCGCCAACAGCAGCAAGAGCGGCTGGTCGGCCAAGCCACGGGCCACGGCCAACGCCAGCTCCCACGAGAGGGAATCGAGCCAATGGGCATCCTCCAGCACCAGGGCCATCGCCCCGCCGGAGGCCGTCGCCGCACGCAGCAGGTCCACGACCAACGTGACCAGGCTCTTGTGCCGCAGTTCGGATTCGAGACTGCGGGTCAGCCCGGTTTCCGCCAGGTCCAGGCGGAGGATGTCGTTCAGCAGGGGAGTGCGCTCATCAAGAGCCGGGTCCACGCTTGCCACTTGACTCCGCACCCTGCGTTGTCGCTCTGCCAGGTCCATCTGTTCGTCCAGGCCAAAGTAGGAAGCCAGAATATCGCGCCAGGCGCGGTAAGGCGTTTGCTGCTCGATGCTCTGGGCGGCCCCCTGTAGCCAGACCACGCCATGCTGGGCGGCGAGACGGGCCAGTTCATCAACCAGTCGGCTCTTGCCGATTCCGGCCTCGCCTTCCAGGAACAGAACGCGCCGCTCGCCTGACTGCACCTCGGTCAGCAATCGGGTGAGGAGCTCCATCTCTGCCCGCCGCCCGACCAGCAGCCGATCAGCGTGCCTCTTCTCCCCTTGCACCGGGCCCAGGGGACGATAGACGGGAAGCGGATCCTGCTTGCCCTTTACCATCACCGGGGGCAGAGGTTCCAAGACCCACCGCTTGCCGATTGCCCGGTATATGCGTTGGCTGCAGCGTATCTCTCCAGGCGGGGCTGCCTCCATCAGGCGGCAGGCCAGGTTGACCTCGTCGCCCAGCGCACCGTAGGTACGGCGCTTGGCGCTGCCATACGCCCCGGTGCGCACGCGCCCTCGGCTGACACCAATCTGAACCGCGGTGATGAAATCGAGGTGAGGCGGTAGCTTTTGCAGCGCCAGCGCCGCGGCGACGGCACGCTCGGCGTCATCCTCGTGGGCTTCGGGCGCCCCCAACGCGGCGTAGAGATAGTTCCCCTTGTCGCCACAGGTCAACTGGAGCAAGTAGCTGTCATAGTGCCGCAACACGTCCTGCACCCATCGGATGTAGGCATCGAGCTTGGCACCAGCCGCGTCGTCCCGGTCGAACTCTATCCCCGCGAAGCGGCCAAAGACCGCCGCCACCGGACGGAGTTGGGCCAGGAATTCGCCCTGTCCCGCCATCAGCCGTTGGTAGACCGGCGGCAGCAAGTACGGGCGGAGTTGAGCCAGATCAAGCCTTTCCAGGTCGAGGGCCGACCATCCCTCTGCCCGCACCTCCCTCTGCAGAGCCGAGACCACAGCGAACCCGTCGCGCCAGAGAGCCACCGTCAGGTGATCGCCCAACCGCCGGACCACCTCCGGCCCGACGATCAGCTCGCCCTGGAGGGCCTTCTTCTCGGCCTGTGCCATCCGGTCCACCGTCGCCCCGGCCAGGACATCGATATGCTGTATCTCGGGGTCTCCAACGAGGAAGCGGCGGACCGGGCCCGCCACCACAGCGATCTTTATCGAAATGGAGATAACTCTGCCAGCGGGGGTCTTGATGGCAGCAAACGGCAGCACAGACGTTTGCATCGCCAGCCCGCACGCCACTGCCCGTTCGCCCCCGTCCTTCTCGAACCAGCAGATGACCGCGTCGCCGCCAAAGCCGATAACGCTGCCGCCAAAGCGGTGCACCTCCGAGACCAGCCCGTCGTACACTCTGTTCAACAGGTGCGCTAGTTCCTCGGCACCGCGCCAGGGACCCAGGGCAATGGCCAAGCTCTCCGTCAGCGGCGTAAAGCCGGCGATGTCGGCAAAGAGAACAGAGCCTTCAGCGCGGTCGGGCGGGGAGCATCCCCCCGCTATAGCGTGACGGCGGTCCATGGGGAGGTAGGCACTCAATCGCTCAACGTCCACTTTTCCCCTCCGGACCACAAACGATAATCGAGATCGCGGGGATCATTGGAGGGAATTTTAGCACAGGGGAACAGAAGCGCAACTGCCGCATCCGCGATCTCGGCACCGGGCCTTCGGGCGGCGAACCGGTCAAAGCCTTGATTCCAGCGCGGGCATCGCATTCCTGGCAACGGTACTCATAGATGGGCATCCTGGACCTCGCCGGAATTCTACCTTCATTTGCCCCTCCGGTCGAGGCTCATTTGCCCAATCGCTCTCTTCCTGTTATCATTGTCCCGCTATGTCCAATAACAGACCACTCATCCTGATCACTAATGACGATGGTATCGAGTCGCCGGGCCTCCGGGCTGCCGCGCTGGCTGTTCATAGGCTGGGGGACCTGCTGGTCGTCGCGCCCTGCCAGCAGTGGTCGGGCGCTGGGCGCTGTTTCCCCGCCGATGCCAGTGGCATCATCCAGCCGTGTTCCCTGCAGATCGACGGTCAAGTGCTGGAAGCGTTCTGTGTCCACAGCTCCCCCGCCCTGGTGGTTCTCCACGCCCTTTTGGAGCTGGCCCCCCGTCGGCCAACCCTTCTGGTGGTGGGGATCAACTATGGGGAGAACCTGGGGGCCGACGTGACCGTCTCTGGCACTGTGGGCGCGGCGATCCAGGGGGCGACCGCTGGCATCCCGCCCTGGCTATCTCTCTCCAGACGCCCAAAGAGACCCACACAAACCCGTCGGACGACGTCGATTTCACCACGGCTGCCTACTTTACTCGTCTCTTTGCCCAGCGGATGTTGGCGGCAGCGCTGCCGTTCGATGTGGATGTGCTCAAAGTGGACGTGCCCGACAGCGCGACGTCCGAGACCCCCTGGCGGCTGACGCGCGTCTCCCGCCATACCTACTTTCGCCCCCTCTCGCCACAGCGGGACAACTTTGCCCAGCCCGTCCGCATCGGTTACGAGGCGTACTGGGCCCCCCAGGCACTGGAACCGGATTCCGACATCTATGCCTTTGCCGTGGACCGGGTGGTGGCGGTCTCTCCCCTGAGCCTGGACCTGACCACCCGCGCCGATGCAGGGGAGGTGGAATCCCTGCTGCGAGGGCCGCTGGAGCTTTGACGGGGCAGGCCAGTGTGCTATAATGCGAGAGACATCTAGCGTATGGTGCAAATTATGGAACCGTTCAAGGCTATCAGCCCTACCCTTGATCTCTCCGTCGTCATTCCGGTCTACAACGAGGCGGACAATCTCGCTGCGCTGCACGCCGAGCTGACCGCTGTCCTGAGCCAGTTAGGCTGCTCCTACGAGATTATCGCCGTGGATGACGGCAGCACCGATGATGGCTTTCAGCTATTGTGCCGTTTGCAGGCCGACGACCCGCATCTGCGGATCATCCGCTTCCGGCGCAACTTTGGGCAGACCGCTGCCTTTGCCGCCGGCTTTGACCACGCCCGCGGGCAGCTTGTCGTCACCATTGACGCCGACGGTCAGAACGACCCCGCCGACATCCCCCGCCTGCTGGAGGTGATGGAAGGGGGGGAGTATGACATCGTCAGCGGGTGGCGGAAGAATCGCAAGGAACCTTTCCTGACCCGGAAACTGCCTTCGATGATCGCCAACCGGCTCATCGCCAGCACCAGCGACGTCCACTTGCACGACCGCGGCTGCTCGCTCAAGGTGTACCGGTACGACCTGGTGAGGCAGATGCACCTCTACGGCGAGCTACATCGCTTTATCCCCGAGGTCGCCAGCATGATCGGAGCCCGTGTGGCCGAGGTCCCGGTCAACGACCGGCCGCGCCGGGCCGGTCAGTCCAAGTACGGGGCCCTCTCCCGCACACCCCGCGTCATCCTTGACCTGCTCACTGTTTCCTTCCTGTTGAGCTATTCCGGCCGCCCGATGCAGCTCTTTGGCCGCATCGGCCTGACCTTGGGGGGGCTGGGAGGAGGTATCGGCCTCTACCTGGCGGGCGCCAAGATCGCCCACGGCATCATGGAGGGGATAGACGGCTTCCGGGCTTACCGCATTGGCACCAGCCCCTGGTTGATGCTCGCTGTCCTGCTCACCGTCCTGGGGGTCCAGTTCATTGTGCTCGGCCTCCTGGGTGAGATCATCATCCGCACCTACTACGAAGCGCAGGGCAAGCCCATCTATGCCGTCCGGGAAATACGAGAGCCGGAGGAAGAGCGATGAGTCGTGTTCTTGTCATCGGAATCGACGGCGGTACCCTTGACCTGATCCGGCCGTGGGCCGAGGCGGGCCTCCTGCCCAATCTGGCGCGCCTGATGGCGGAGGGCGTCTGTGCTCCGTTAGAATCGACCCTCCCGCCGGTCACCTCCCCCGCTTGGCCCACTTTTGCCACCGGCAAGAACCCGGGCAAGCACTCGGTCTTTGATTTCATCCGCCCCACGGGTGGCACGTTCAACCTGGTCAATGCCACTTCCATCAAAGCCCGCACGCTGTGGCAGATCCTCTCCGCCGCCGGGCGGCGGGTGGGGGTGATCAATGTCCCTGTCACCTACCCCCCCTCGCCCGTCAACGGCTTTCTCATCAGCGGGATGCTCTCGCCCCATTCCGGCACCTTTACTTACCCCAGCGACCTCCTAGAGCCGTACCGGCGGGAGTTGGGTCCCTACCGCATCGCACCCTCCGTCCAGTATAAGGAGGGCAACGAGGATGTCTTTCTCGCCAACTTGCTCGACCTGGTAGAGCAGCGAGGCAAGTACGGTCTGCGGCTGATGACGGATCACGATTGGGACTTTATGATGGTCCATTTTCAGGCCAGTGACGTTCTCCAGCATGCTCTGTGGAAGTTTGTGGACCCCACACATCCGCGGCACGATCCGCAGGTGGCGGCGCGCGTGCTCCCGGACATCCAGGCGGTCTACCGACGGATAGATGACTTTATCGGGCGAATGGTGGAGCAGGCAGGGGAGGAGACCACTGTCATCGTGATGAGCGATCACGGGTTTGGGCCGCTCCATTGGGTCGCCAATCTCAACCTGCTGCTTCTGGACGCAGGGCTGTTGCGCCTCAAACGATCATTTTTTACCCGTCTGCGGGCCGCTCTCTTCCGCGCCGGGCTGACCCCCGCTTCGGTCTGGCACCTGATCGAGCGCATCGGGTTGCAGAATTATGTCTGGCAGGTCTCTAAATCGACGCGCAACAAGGTGGTGAGTAAGTTTCTCTCCTTCGACGATGTGGACTGGGAGCACACTCTGGCGTACTCGATGGGGCACGTCGGCCAGATTTATGTCAATCTCAAGGGGCGCGAGCCACACGGCATTGTGGAGCGCGGGGCCGAGTACGAGGCGGTGCGAGAGCGCATCGTGGAGGCTCTGCAGGGATTGCGCCATCCGGTGAGCGGCCAAGCCCTGGTGGACCGTGTGATCCCCGGTGACGAGGTGGCCCACGGCCCCTATGCCAGCCGCGCGCCGGACCTGCACGTTATCCTCGATGGCTACCGCGTGATCGCCTTCCCTCTCTTTGCCACCGATGGCAAGCTTGTCACTCGTCAGATCCGTGGCGATTCTGGCTCCCACCGGCTGCACGGGCTGTTGATCGCCCACGGACCTGGCGTGCGCGCCGGTCAGGCTGTTGATAACGCCCGCATCATCGACCTGGCCCCCACCATTCTGCACGTGATGGGCCTGCCAGTGCCGGACGATATGGACGGCCGCGTGTTGACCGAGTTGCTTTCCATCGACCGCCCGGTGGAGGTAGAGCACGTCGCCAAGAGCGGTGTGGATGCCGAGCAGGGCCTCTCCGCGGAGGAATCGGCCGAGGTGGAGGACCGGCTGCGGGCGTTGGGTTATCTGGGATGATGACCAAACCCAAAAACACAGGTCGGAAACCACCAACCCCCCACCCGCAATCCGCGATCAGCAACCTACCCCTGGCGATTTGCCTGGTCATATCCTTTCTGTTGCGCCTCGTCCCGCTGGGCCGTTACGTCACCCCTGACGAGCCAGCCTGGGTCTATCGCTCCATTCTCTTTCTCGACGCGCTGGCGACCCGCGATTGGGCGGCGGTCCCTGTCACCGGCCATCCCGGTGTGACGACGATGTGGCTGGGGGCGGTGGGAGTGGGAGTGCGGCGGCTGTTGGACCCTGCCGGGAGCGCGACCCACCTGGACTGGATTCGCCACCTGGCTTGGCTCTCGCCCGAGAACGGCGAGTCCTTCCGCCACCTGGCCTATTTCCTCTCGACCGGTCGCATCGCTGTTGCCCTGGTCACTACCCTGGGCCTCCTGGTCGCTTATTGGATGACCGCACGGCTCTCTGACCGGCGCGTGGCGCTGGTGGCGACGGGATTGTGGGGCTTTTCTCCCTTTCTGGTGGGCCATTCTGGTCTCTTGCACACCGACGCACTGCTGGCGACCTTTACCCTGTTGGCTCTGTTAGCTGCCCTCAACGCGCTACGGGGACCGCACCCGGCCCGCTGGTGGGCTCTATCTGGCTTTCTCACCGGCCTGGCTCTGCTCACCAAGCTTACGGCGCTTGCCTTGCTGCTCTTTATCCTGGGTATACAGGCCACCGTGCTGGGAATACGCGCCCTGAAATGGCTGCGTTCCTTCCACCTACTGCCGCTCCTGCATCGTCCATCCTCTCCCCCTTCATCGTCCCATCGTTCATCGTCCATTTCCCCATCGTCCCATCGTTCATCGTCCATTTCCCCATCGTCCCATCGCTCATCGTCCGTTCCCCCATCGTCCCATCGCTCATCGTCCGTTCCCCCATCGTCCCATCGCTCATCGCCCATTCCCCCATCGTCCCATCGCTCATCGTCCGTTCCTCCATCGTCCCATCGCTCATCGTCCGTTCCTCCACCGTCCCACCGCTCATCGTCCG
>JAOZPF010000243.1 GCA_029932895.1 Anaerolineae bacterium
ACGGCGTGATGGGCCTCACGCCCGACGGTCTTCCCATTGTGGGGCGCTTCTCCGACCTGCCTCAGGTCACGTTCGCCCTCGGCCTCGGCCCATGGGGGCTGGGTTGGGCTTTTGCCGTTGCCAAACGACTGGTGGACTGGATGCTGGACGGGGATGATCTGGGGCTCCTGGCTGCGGAGCGGCTGACCTGAAGCGGTTTACTGTTGATCTCTGTGGGCACACCCTTGCCATCTCCGGTCGGCCAGGGGTCTGGTCCTGGGACCGACTGAACCCCGGCACTGCGGCGCTGCTGGAGACAGCCACGGTCGCCGGAGCGGAACGGGTGCTGGACCTGGGGTGTGGGACCGGCATCGTCGGCGCGTTTGCCGCCCTGGAGGCCCGCAGAGGCCGCGTTGTGCTGGTGGACTGCAACGTGGCGGCGGTGGCCTGCGCCCAGGAGACCCTGGCGGCCAACTCTATCTCCAACGCAGAGGTCCACCTCTCCGACGGTTGTTCTAGCCTAGAGCCTGCTTCCTTTGATGTTGTCCTCTGCCACCTGCCCCGTGGACGGGCCGTGCAGGAGGAGCTCTTGCGTGGCGCGGTGGCGGTGCTGCGGCCTGGTGGTTCCTTGCTCTTTGTGGCGCACCGGCAGGCTGGCATCCGCACGGCTGTGGCGCTGGCGCGGGAGCTGTGTGGTCATTGCGGCGTGGTCCGCCGGAAGAAGGGATACCATGTCGCCCTCGCGGTTCGCCCACCGGAGCGCGAATTTCCCCTGCCGGAACTCGTCTATTCCACCTCCACTGTCACCCTGGACGGTGTGGAGACGGCGGTGATGGGCAAGCCCGGTGTTTTTGCCTGGGACCGGCTGGACGACGGCACGCGGGCGCTGGTGGCGGCGATGCGGGTCGGCCCGGCGGAGCGGGTGCTCGACCTGGGGTGCGGGACCGGCCTGGCTGGGGTGGCGGCGGCGCGGCGCGCCGTTGGGGGCCGGGTTGTGTTAGTGGACGTGGACCTGCGTGCGGTAGAGGCGGCCCGGCGCACGCTGGCTGCCAATGGGATAGAGAACGGCGCGGTGTCGCTCTCCGATTGCGGAGCCGACCTCTCCGGGTGCTCATTCGACGTGGTCGTCACCAACCCGCCCTTTCACCAGGGTGTAGCGGTGGAGCGGACAGCGGCGCGCCGCTTTATCCAAGCGGCGGCGCGCCTCCTGCGGCCCGGCGGTCGTCTCTACCTGGTCGCCAATCGTTTTCTGCCCTACACTCCCTGGCTGCGGCAGAGTTTCGGCGCGGTGAACGTAGCCTGGGAGGACAATCGCTTCCGGGTGTGGGAGGCGAACCTGAAACCTGAAACCTGAAACCTGCAACCTGAAACCTGCAACCTGAAACTTGAAACCTGAAACTTGAAACCTGCAACCCGCAACCCGCAACCTGCAACCCGCAACCCGCAACCCCTTACCCCACTGCCTGGGCAATCGCCCGGATGTGATCTGGTGTGGAGCCACAGCAACCGCCGACGATCCGTGCCCCCATCTCTGCGAACTGCCGGGCGTAAACTGCCATCATCTCCGGCGTGGCGTCATAGACAGTCCGATCGCCCACCAGCCGTGGCAGCCCGGCGTTGGGCTTGGCGATCAGAGCGGCTGCGGGGGCGACCTCCTGCATCTTGCGCAAGGCCTCCGCGGTCATCTCCAGGCTGTGACCGCAGTTGGCCCCCATAGCCGTCACCCCTAGCTCCAGCAAGACCGTGGCGGCCTGCTCCGGGCGGACACCCATATTGGTCCGCCCCTTGGTGTCGAAGGAGAGGGTGACGGTGAGAGGAAAGGTGGGCGCAACCTGGCGGACCCCCTCCACTGCTGCGCGCACCTCTTCTATGCTGGACATCGTCTCGACATAGAGAACGTCTACCTCCGCTTCGGCCAGAGCGGCGGCCTGTTCCGCAAAGAGGGTCACCGCCTCGTCATAGGTTCGTTTCCCCAGAGGGGCCAGCAGTTCCCCCAGCGGGCCTATGTCGCCGGCGACATAGGCCGCGCCGGCCCGGCGCGCGATCTCGACGGCCTTGCGGTTGATCTCGGTTACCTTGTCGTCCAAACCCGCGTGGGCCAACCTGGCCCGTGTCCCGCCAAAGGTGCAGGTCAGAATCAATTCCGATCCGGCCTCGATGTAGGCGCGGTGGACGTCGGCGATGGCCTCGGGCCGCTCCAGCACCCAGGCTTCTCCAGGCGTGCCGGCTGGCAGTCCGGCGGCCTGGAGAAAAGTCCCCATCGCGCCGTCGGCTACCAAGATGGGGCCGCTCGTGAGACGTGTCAACAGGTCCATCAGTCTGCCCCCACCAATTCACGTATCGCCTGGACCGCCTCGCTGGCGTTTTCGGCATAGCCATCGGCGCCAATGCGCGCGGCCCACTCTGGAGATGCGGGCGCGCCGCCGACGATGACCTTGACCCGTTCGCGCAGCCCGGCCTCTGCCAGCGCCTTGATCACCTCCTGTTGGTTGCGCATCGTCGTCGTCAGCAGTGCCGAGAGGCCTACCACGTCGGCGTCAACCTCCTGTGCCTTGGCGACGAATGTCTCCACCGGCACGTCTACCCCCAGATCGTGGACCTGGAAGCCGGCTGCCTCCAGCATCGTTGCCACCAGGCTCTTGCCGATCTCGTGGATGTCGCCCTGTACTGTGCCGATGACGACGGTGCCGGGAGAGGAGCGCACCTCCTGGTGAGCAGCCAGCGCTGGGCCGATGACAGTCATCGCTGCCTTCATCGCCTCGCCGGACATGACGAGGTCGGGGATGAAATAGTCGCCCTCTTCGTACCGCAGCCCCACCTCGTCCATCGCTGGGGAGAGAGTCTCCTCGACGACCTGGAGGGGGTCCACGCCGCTGGCGAGGACCTGCGCGGCGACCTGGCGCGCCTGGCCGGGGTCGCCATCGATTACAGACTGACTCAGAATTTGCAGATGTTGGTCTGACATATTGTTCTCCTGGAAATGTGCGGGCGTCAGCGGGAGGGGAGTTGGTCCATCCCCGCCTCCCGTAGGGCGTGCAGAGTGATGCGCTCCAGTTCGGTGACCACGTCGGCGGGTAGCTCCTTGGGTTCGTAGGAGGCGATCAGCGTCTCGACCCGCTCGTGGGCCCTCTGGACAGTGTCTTTGCTTCCCTTGGCCTCCCAGTTGCGGCGAAAATCTCGATCCACCACGCCGCTGGGGATAAAGAGCTCCTCGCGGAACCAGCGCCGGGTGTGGGGGTGGGCCAGAAAGTTACCGGCGTGTCCGACCTCGCGTATCAGGTCCACCGCCAGCGGAGCCTCTCGCTCGGCGACCCCGGCTACCAGTCGCTTGGCCATGCCCACGATCTCGGCGTCGATGACCAGCTTCTCCAGGCTGAAGCAGCTCTCGAAATCCAGCATTCCCGGCCCGCTGATCATATTGATGCCCGCCAGCGCTCCCATCGCTGCGCCGATGCCGCTCTCAAAGCCGCATTGTGCGTCCACCACCTTGGCATCGGACATGCCCAGGTAGGCGTGGGTGGGCAATCCCAAGTACTTGCCCACCTGGGCGTAGCTGCAATCGATCATCATCGTCTCGATAGCGCCCATTGGGGTGGTGCCGGTACGCATATCGAAAGCGGCGGGAGAGCCGCCCCAGACGATGGGAGCGGATGGCGCGGTCAGTTGGTGGATGACGATTCCGCTCAGGCTCTCCGCTGCGTGCTGGACCACCGCTCCCAGGAGCGTCGCCGGGCCAGTAGCGCCGGTGAGCGGCATACTGACCAACTCGGCCGGTATATGGTACGTGGCGCAGTCCATCAGGTTCTCGCAGGTGATTTCGGACCACAGGAGTGGTGGTGAAGGACAGACGTCAAAGACGGCTATGGGCTTGGCTGCCAGCGACTCCTCGCTGCCAGCCACGGCGACCAGGAGGTCTTTCATCACGTGCCAGGTGTCCACCCCGAAAGCTCCGGTGATGACCGGTTTGCGAGCTATGAGGAGGGCCAGGAAGAGTCGATAGAGGTCAGCGACCTGCTCTGGGACATCGGAGCAGACCAGGGAGGTCGCCACTCCATCCATCGCCGTTAGCGAATCGGCCAGCTTGAGGAAACGGACCGCATCGGCGGTGACGGGTGTGCGGGAGGCGGTCTCCCCATAATCCAGAATCTCGATGGCTGCTGAGCCAGGGTCAAAATGGACATCGTCCCCGCCATAGTGAACCACCGGCTGGCCCTCAGAGTCATAGAGGTGGAAGGAATGAGGGACGCTCTCCAGGGCGCGGTGCACCAGGTCGGCTGGGATACTGGCTACTCCGGCTTGTGCATCGATCTGCGCGCCGTGGTCACCAAAGAGGGTGAGGGCTCGTTTAGAGTGGACGCGCACGCCAGGGTCTTGTAATAGCGCGATGGCCTCTTCA
>JAOZPF010000031.1 GCA_029932895.1 Anaerolineae bacterium
TGAGGACAGGGCGGCGTCGGCGGGTGCTCTCGGGCAGCCCCCAAAAAGATAACCGCGGCCACCACCGCCACAACCCCGTATGTAACGAGCATGCCGCCGATATCTGATTGGAGCACAAGGTACGGAGTGAGGGCCATGCCCCCGACGATGCCGAGGTACATGGCCAGCGACCCCAGGCCCGATGCGGTTGCCCGTTCTTGAATCGGGAACCAGCGTGCGGCCACCTTGGTCACGGCGTTGAGGATGAACGGCTGCCCGACGGCGATCCCTATCTGCGAGATGAGCACCATAGTGTAAGAAGAGGCCATCAGACCCCGCAGCAGGCCGAAAATGCCCGTCAGAGCGGCACCTATCCCCACAGCGACGCGGATGCCATAGGTGTCAATGACCCACGAGGCGGGGATCGAGACAACGATATAGACGATCATAAAACTCATGGACAAGAGCCCGATACTGAGGTCGGACACCCCATAGTATGTGGCAGCGCTACCGGTGATCGGGGCAAAGGTTATCCACAAGAGTTGGTTGATAGCGACGACAAACATAAAGACGACAAGCACGACCCACCGATAACCATAGACCTTGAAGCTGGGTTGTTCCATCAGAGATCTCCTGCCCACGATTCGAAGGGAGCCATTTCACAACACGCATCCACTGCCCACCCGCTTGCCCCGGTAGTTTATCATCACTGTGCCCGCTGGTCAACCGGGCCTTTGGGAGCACATCTCGGCTTGAGGACGAATCCGGTTTCCTCACCGCCCTCGATCGGGGCCCTTCGCCACCCACCCGGCAAAAGTGCCTGGGCGATAAGCAACCGGTCTAGAAAACTCCCCGCACCCGCCGGGCGACTGACCGGCAGGTCGAGACTCCGCATACAGTAGAGGACACGCGGCTCGCCGAGTTAGAGGCCGCGTGTCCTCTTGGCCTGACCGATAGAACGGCCGGGAGCTGAGCTGCCAGGTGGCTGCACAGTGCAGCCGAACGCGAACTGAAACGGCTCAAACGCGACTCAAAGCTCAAAAAGGCTCTCTGTTTTCCCGAGTTTTTCGTGCTACGACTGATCTATCACCACCATCGGCAACTTGCTCAGCATAGTGTCATACTTCTCGCAGTGCCAGCACTCCCCCGAGGCGCAGCACTCGCACCACCTCTATCACGGTTTCCTGCACACCCCGCTGACCGAACCCTATTCTGCTAATAGAGGCTGGGCCAGTGCATGCGCTCCGTAAAAGTCTATATTGACGCCCACCAGCCGTGCCTTAGCCACACCAAGATCAGGACCGCGGTCCCTCCAACCCCCAGGCTCGTCAAAAACGAAAGATGCTTGCGCTTCACGATAGCTCGAGGAATGGAATACCAGTTCATCGGTCGACCTCCATCTGATTGTGGAAGGCGCAAACATAGAGCTGATATCAAAGCCTTGTGAGAGGTGATGTACGCGGAGTTGTTGGGAGGAAGGAGACGACGCGCGTGTCTCGGTGTGATGTCAGTTTAGCACAACCATCCGCGACTGTCAATCTGGGAGCGAGTAGGTGCGACGCACCTACCTCTGCCGGGCAGCCTGCCCCAAAACTGAAACACACCCTCTCAACGCTGACAATGGCTGTTTTCGCCCAACCGTGGTAAAATAAGTTTCTATCTCGATAAAGGAGGTTGGGATGCGAAAATTTATACCCCTGCTGGTGCTGGCAGGGCTGCTCGTGGCGATCGTTGGCTGTAACGGCTCGCCGGTGACACCCGACACCAACGTTCCCACGCTGCCCGCCACGCAACCACCAGCAACAGCAGAACATGCGACGTCGGTTCCACAGACGCCAGGCGGGTCAACCGAGACCGGCTGCCGGGTGGCACCGCCCATCGGGCAGGCCGTTGACGGATTGCCACCCGTCACCGCCGACGATTGGATACGCGGTCCCGAAGACGGCACGATCACGCTGATCGAATACGCGGACTTTCAGTGACCGGGTTGCGCGGGCATCGAGCCTGCGCTCGAACGTCTGGCAGACGTTCACGACAATATGCGAATCGTTTACCGTCACTTTCCGCTGAGCTTTCACGACAAATCTCACATCACCGCTGAGGCGACCGAGGCCGCTGGCGTCCAGGGAGCGTTCTGGGAGATGCACGACATAATCTACCAGCACTACCAGGAATGGGCCCAACTGCCCACCGACCAGATGACCGACGTCCTGGTCGGATACGCCGAGGAACTGGGCCTGGACGTGAACGAGTTCAGAAGCGACCTGGAGCAGCAAAGCTTTGAGGACAAGATAGCGGGAATGTACGACGACGCGGTGCAGATGCAACTGCGCGGCACCCCCACCATCATCGTCAATGGGCAGCTCTACCCCACCGAGCAGTGGGGCCTCTCCTACGTGATGATCGACGCCTTCATCCGCCTGATAGAGTTGGAGGACCGCCGCTACACCAGTCCCCCGCCGCAGGTGATCGACCCCAGCAAAGATTACATCGCCACCATCCGCACCAACAAAGGCGACATTGTGATCCAGCTCTATCCCGACCAGGCCCCACTCAATGTCAACAGCTTTGTCTTCCTGGCCCAGGAGGGCTGGTACGACAACGTCATCTTCCACCGCGTCATCCCTGGCTTTGTCGCCCAGTCCGGCGACCCCACCGGCACGGGCGCTGGCAGTCCCGGCTACCAGTGCGACGACGAGATCTCGCCCGCCCTGAGCTACAACGACACGGGTGTGGTGGGCATCGCCAACGCCGGCCCCAACACCGGCAGCAGCCAGTTCTTTATCACCCTGGCCCCCCAGCCCAACCTGGACGGCGGCTATACGATCATTGGCAAGGTGATCGAGGGGTTGGATGTGCTCCAGAGTCTCGCCCCCCGCGACCCCTCCGACCCCCAGGCGCCACCAGGAGACGTGATCGAGACCATCACCATCGAAGAACAGTGAACGAGGCGGCAGCAAGGACGATCGAACAGGACGAGGAGGGCGGGGCAACCACAACTCCCCCGCCCTCCCCTACCTCCCTCCGCCAGGCGTTAGGGATTGCCGGCAGCGTCGTGGGCCTGATCGTGGCCCTCACCGGATGCGCCTGCGGCCCGCTCTTGGCACTGATGACCTTCCTCGCCGGCGAAGGCCCTCCGACCGGCCCCGACATCCAGCAACCCCTGACCTTGACGGTGCTGGGAGTGGGCCTGGGGCTGATCCTAGCCACGGCGGGATGGGCGGCATGGAAAGGGACTCTGCCGCGCCCCTTTCACCCCCGGCGGACCTGGCCCTTGTGGCTGACGCTGGCACTCCTGCTGCTAGGGGGAATCCTGGCCTCTACCTCCAGCCTGCTGGTCGATTACCTCCTCCCTCTCGTCAACACCATCACCATGCTTCTCCTACCCATCCTCATTCTGCTGACAGTGGGACGTGTGATGTCCGACAGCGGCGGCACCTGGCGAGACGTGAGCGGCGGGCTGCTCGGCGGACTCTCCCTTGGCGTTGGCCTGTCGATGCTAGTCGAGATGTCCGTCGTGGTGCTGCTGGTCGTGGCAGCGCTGGCTCTGGGGCTGATCCCTGGTGGGATCAACGGCCTGGAATCACTGCTGGAACGGCTGCAAGACCCCAACTTCTTTTTCGACCCCCAGTTCGTCGATACCGCGCTCTCTCCCCTCGTCATAGCTACCGTTCTCGCCTTTGTGGCTGGGGTGACCCCCCTGGTGGAAGAGATCGCCAAGACCCTGGGTGTGGGCGTGGCGGGGCTATGGCTGCGGCCACGACCGGCGCGCGCTTTTCTGCTTGGCGTGGCCTCCGGCGCGGGCTTTGCCCTGGCCGAGAACCTGCTCAACTCAGCCCTCGTCTCCTCCCTCTGGGGACCGGGCGCTCTGAGCCGGTTGGCCGCGACGCTGATGCACTGCGCCACCGGCGGGCTGATGGGCTGGGGCTGGGGGCAATTGTGGGCCAACCGCCGTCCCTGGCGACTGGCTCTGGCCTTTGCCGGGGCGATCACGCTGCACGGGGTCTGGAACGGCCTGGCGATGGGGGTGGCCTTCAGCGGGCTGTACGTCTCCGCCCACAGTGAGAACATCTTGGGCGTAGCCGCCGCCGGTATGGGAACGCTGGCGATGGTGGCAGCACTGGTCCTGCTGGCGCTGATGTCGCTGGGCGGGCTGCTGTGGGCCGGGCGAGCGTTAGGGCGAGGGACGGTGGACCAGCGGTAGGCGGCTAGCGACCTCCGCTTCCCACCGCGTCACTGCCGCTTCCAGGTCGTACCGCTCGCGGACGAACCGCCGCCCGGCCTGGGCCAGCCGCTCTCGCTCCGCTGGATCCTCCAACAGGCGCACCACAGCCGCGGCAAACTGCTCCGGGCCATCCGCCACCAACAGATGCTCGCCGGGCGTCCCCCCCACGCCGTGATTGCTCACCGTGGTCGCCACCACCGGCACACCCGCCGCCAGCGCATCCACCACCTTCTGCAAAAGCCCCCCCGCCACCAGCATCGGCGAGACAAAGACGGCCGCCGCCCGGTACCAGGGAGCCAGTTCCTCAACAAAGCCAGTGACCGCGATCCCCGCGCTCCCGTGGAGTGCCCGAATCTCCGGCAGCGGGTCGTATCCCACGACGTATAGGCGTGCCTGAGGAACCCGCGTCCGCACGCGGGGCCAGACCTCCTGCACGAACCAGCGCACTGCCTGCACGTTAAAGGTGCGGTACATCGCCCCCACGAAAAGGACGTTCGGCCCAGACTCCACGGCTGGCTGCACCTCGCCCGTGGCGGCAAGAGCGGGGGCCAACGGCAAAACGAGAACGGGACGGTCCGCACAGCGAGAGGCCAGCAAACGCTGGTCCCCCGCAGAGATGGCAGCGATCAGGTCGTAGCGGCGGCAGAGCCAGGGCTCGAAATGATAAAAGAGCCGGGAAGCAGCCAGTTCGAGCCAGCGCCGTATCCCCCTCACCTGCGCGGCACGCTGCTGCAACATGAACCAGTTGACGTCGAGCGGGCGGAAGGAGGAGAGAGGACGACGCACCCCCAGGAGGGCGATAGCGGTCTGCGTCACCTCGACGTGCACGAGATCAGGCTGCACCCGCCGCAACGCACGGGCCGCCGCCCGCCGCAGCAACAGATAACTGCGCAGCCACGCCAGCCAGGAGGGGCCGGGGAGCGCCTGGTGATGGGGAACAGTGACAATCTGCTCGCAGATAGCGGCGGCCTCCGCCACAAGCTCCCCTTCCTCGCGCCGCCGGCGGGCCACCAGAAAGAGACTGTGCCCCCGCCGGCGAAGGGAAGCCATCAGCCGAAAGACCGCCCGTCCACCGGCGTGCCCCGCCGATGGGGCGGGGAATTCCTTGTAGACGACCAGGATGCGCGCCAGGGCTATTCCTCCAGCACAATCACGATCGTCTCGGGCCGGTTCTTGGTCCGCCGATAGAAAAAGTCCGTCAAGGCGCGCTGGACCACCCTCTCCACCGTCTTGGGGGAGGTGTGGGGCTGCACGCTCTGCACCGCGCGCTGGATCACCTCCCGCGCCTCCCTGCCCAGCGCCAGTTCCATCCTGTTGGCTGCAAACCCCCGCAGCGTCATCCGGGGGGAGCCCAGGAGCTTGCCTCGGGCCTGGTCGTAGCGGAGCGCCACCGCACAGGTTCCCGCCTTGGCCAAGCTCTGCCGGGCGCGGATCACGCCCGGCCCCACCGCGTCTCCCACCCAATTGCCGTCCACAAAGACATAGCCACCCGGTATCCGCTCCTCGACGTGCACCCGCCCGCCCCGAAAGGCCAGCACATAGCCATTCTCCACCACCGCGATCCGCTCCTGAGGGATACCCACCTCGGCGGCCAGCTTGGCGTTCTGTTTGAGGTGACGCAGTTCGCCGTGGATGGGAATAAAATTCTGCGGGCGGACGATGTTCAGGAGCAGTTTTTCCTCCTCCTGACTGGCGTGACCAGAGACGTGAACGGGCGCGATGGGAGCGTAATAGACGTCGGCCCCCTTTTGGAACAAGCGGTTGATGACTCGGTGGATCATCTCCTCGTTGCCGGGGATGGTGTGGGAGGAAAGAACCACCGTGTCGTTGGGCTTGATGCGCAGGGAGCTGTGCCGCCCTGTCGCCAGCCGGCTCAGGGCCGCAGTGGGCTCACCCTGCACTCCGGTGGCCAGGACGAGGAGTTCGTTATCAGGCACCCGCCCGATATCGCCCAGTGGAACCTGCATCCCCTCAGGGGCACGGATATAACCCAGCCCACGGGCCATCTTGACATAGGCAGCCATCGTCCGGCCGGCGATGGCGAACTTGCGCCCATACCGGTCCGCCACATCAATGGCCTGCTGGATACGGGAGATGAGCGAGGCAAAGGTAGCGATGATCACCCGCCCCGGTGCCTGCCGCATCACCGCGTCGAATGCCTCCGTGACCATGCGCTCGGAGGGAGTGGTGCCCGGCTCGGTGGCGTTGGTGCTATCGGCCAAAAGGGCCAGCACACCCCGCCCGGCGAACTCGGCTAGTTTGGCAAAGTCGGTGGGCCAGCCATCGACCGGCGTGTGATCCAGTTTAAAATCGCCAGAGTGGACCAGCAGGCCAGCGGGCGTCGTGATCCCCAACCCCACCGTGTCGGGGATAGAGTGGCAGACGTGAAAAGGCTCGATAGTAAAGGGGCCGATCTTGACCACATCACCCGGCGCATAGGTGTGAAGAGTGGTCTGCTCCAGAAGGTGGGCCTGACGCAGCTTGACCTCGATAATGCCCCGCGTCAGGCGGGTAGCATAGACCGGAACGTTGAAAGCGCGCAAGGCGTGAGAGAGTGCGCCCACGTGGTCCTCGTGACCGTGAGTGACGACAATGGCTCGGATCCGGTCCAGCTTGTCCATCAGGTACCCGAAATCGGGGATGATATAGTCCACACCGAACATATCGGACTCGGGGAACATCATCCCCGCGTCCACGACCAGGATGTTGCGACCATATTCGATGGCCATCATATTCTTGCCGACTTCCCCTAACCCGCCCAGGGGAACGATACGCAGTTGCTCAGCCATAATGTTGTCGAACGACCTCCTTGATCCTGGCAGACGATCAGCCTGCCCTACGTTGCCGGGCTGCCTCAAAGAGCATCACCGCCGCCGCGATAGCCGCGTTCAGCGATTCCACCCCACCAGCCAGCGGGATCGTCACCAACGCATCGGCCAGAGCGCGCGCCCGCTCGCCCGCCCCCGCCGCCTCTCCTCCCACAATGAGCACCAGCGGCTCTGTCCAGTCCACCGCTGTGTAGAGAACATCTCCCTCGCTCGCTGCCAGATAGACCCGGCAACCAGACACCAGGCGGGGGATCTCGTCCCACCCAGCCGTCACCAGGGGCAGGTGGAAATGCGCCCCCATTCCCGCCCGCACGACCTTGGGGTTGGTCGCATCCACCGTGCCGGGGGGCAGCAGGACCCGGTCGCCTCCCGCTGCCAGTGTCGTGCGCAGGATAGCCCCCAGGTTCCCGGGGTCGCGCAGCCGGTCCGGGATCAGCGTCAACGTGGGGTGCGCCGGACGGGGGAGAGCGGGGATGGGCACCACAGCCAACAGCCCCTGGGGGGTCTCGGTGGCGGAACAACCACCCATCACCTCTTGGCTCACCTCCCTGCACGCCACACCCCTCCCCCGCCAACCGTCCAGAAGAGCGGCTATGCGGCGGTCCTCCCGTGCCGCTGGCGTGAAGAAAACCAGGTGGGGCAGGACGCCAGCACGCTCTGCCTCTGCGCACAAGCGAACCCCCTCAATCACAAAGCGACGCTCCCGCTGGCGGACCCGCCGCCGCGCCTGCAGGGCCTGTACCAGGCGAACGCTGTCGTTTTTTAGGCTGGTGATCATCGGAATAGGAAGGGGCCGGTAAACTCCCCCGGCCCCCTCTCTCTTTGTGCCCGCGCCCGGCTACGGGGCGGGAGGAATGCGAATCGTCTGACCCACATAGATGGAGTGGGGATTGGAGATGCCGTTGTAAGAAGCGAGGTAGAGATAACTCAAATTATACCGCAGTGCAATGCGGAACAGGTTGTCCCCCGCTTGAACCGTATACAGAATCTCGCCAGCAGCGGGCTGCGGCGGTGTGACCTCTGTTCCGGCCGGGATGCGGAGTTCCTGGCCCACATAGATGAGGGCGGGATTGGTGATGTTGTTGTAGGCCGCCAGTTCCTCCATCGAAAGCCCGTACCGCAGCGCGATGCGGAACAGGTTGTCCCCCGCTTGAACCGTGTAACTCGTCTCAGTGGTGGAGGGAGGCGGGGCCTCCTGGGTCGGCTCTGCTGTTGGCGGCTGCGTTGGAGCTTGAGTAGGCTCAAGCGTCGCTTCCTGGGCGGACTCGGCAGTCGCCTCCTGAGTGGGCATGGCCGTCACTTCCTGTGTAGGCTCCACTGTCGGCACTGCCGTTGGCTCCGCAGTAGGTGTGGGCGGTGGAGTGGGGAGCTGGGTTTGCTCCGCCTCGATGCTCAGTTCCGCCATCTGTGTCAGCTCAAGGTCCCCCTGGGACGGCGTGGGAGTTACGTCGGGCGCAGCAGGCAGATAACATCCCGTCAACAAAATGCCGGCGACCACCAAGCTCAGTGCAGCCACAATCACAGAGGTCCTTTTCATCCGATGCCTCCTTCTCAGCTATGGACCGGTTACGATAACTACATAATACCATAACGCAGTATTAGCGTCAAGCATCCCATCTCGCCCCGAAACCGCTGCCAAGCCTGCAAGAGGCTGATCAGTTACGATTCGAAAGGAATGGAGGCTTTAGTCGGAGAGGATTGAGGCTTTAGTCCCCCCTGCCCCATCCCCCCCGCAGGGGCAGGGGGGATGGAGACTTTGGCCAATTTCGCCAGTCCGCCGCCTGTGGCTGGGTTTTAAATCCGGTTGAAGCCTTGATTCCACTGTCCTGAAATATGAATATGCCAACCACTAGAAGCAATTTCATCGCGTGATGATTGTTAGAGATATTCTTATCATGTGGAGTACTGCTTATTATCGTAGTAGTAGTAGTAGAGGTGGATATGGGGAAAACTTTTGTCGCGGGCGCTTGCCCCCCTATATATGGGCGCGAGGGGGACAGGGAGCTACCACGCCTGGGGGAGGAGTTGCGGTTTGGGAATGCACAGGGGGGTGTGGATCGTTGGTGGGCAGGGGGCTGGGGAGGATTGCGAGCGGGGCCATGCTGATGGCGGCAGCTCTCTTTTTCCACATAACGGGCTGTTTATCCACCGCAAAGTGACACTTATCCACAGGCGGGTGGGACATCGGTGGCTCTATATGGGGATTGAGGGTAAAGAGAACCCCACATTTGGGGGAGATCGGCAGTTACAGCGGGATGGGGAAAGGGGTGTGGATGAGTTAGCGGGCTGCCTGGTAGGCCGGGCTGCCGCGGTAGATGCGCTCGCGGATGGATTGGATCTCGCGCCGGAAGGCGGTGCTCTCGTCGATCATGGCGGCGATCTTGGCGCAGGCGTGCATAACGGTTGTGTGATCCCGCTTGCCCAGCATTCTACCGATTGCCGAGAGGGAGGACTCGGTCTCCTGGCGCAACAGATACATAGCGATCTGGCGCGGGCGGGCGATGCGCCTGGTGCGGCTGGAGCTGCAAAGCTCCTCCGGCGTCAGGTGGTAGAAACCGGAGACGGTCTCGATGATAGTCTGGGCCGTCGCCTCCGGCCGGGTGCAGGCGGTCATCTCAGCCAGTGTCGTGAGGACCAGGTCGGGGGTCAACGGCTGGGCGGTCAGGGTGGCCATGGCCAGAACCCGATTCAATCCCCCCTCCAACTCGCGGATGTTGCTGCGGATGTGCTCGGCGATCAGGTAGAGTATTTCGTCGGGGACGCGGGCGCCGCGCTGGGCCGCTTTTTGCTGCAGGATGGCGACGCGTGTCTCCAGCTCTGGCGGTTGGATGTCGACCATCAACCCCCACTCGAAGCGAGAGCGGAGCCGGTCCTCGAGCAGCGCCATCGAGCGGGGAGGGCGGTCGGACGAGATGACGATTTGGGCCCCGTTTCCGTGCAAAGTGTTAAAGGTGTGAAAGAACTCTTCCTGGGTGGACTCTTTGCCAGCGATAAAGTGGATGTCGTCGATCAGGAGGACATCGACGGTACGATAGGTTTCGCGGAAGGCGTCGGTGGTGCGGGCGCGGATGGCCTCGATCAGGTCGTTGGTAAATGTCTCGGCGGAGACATAGAGCACGCGCAAACCGTCCGCCCTGCCGATGTGCCCGATGGCGTGGAGGAGATGGGTCTTGCCCAGGCCGACGCCGCCGTAGAGAAAGAGCGGGTTGAACGCGCTGGCTGGACGCTCGGCAACGGCCTGACAGGCGGCGTGAGCCAGACGATTGCCCGGACCGACGACGAAAGTATCCAGGGTGTAGCTTGGGTTTAGCGAGTTGACGGTGGCCCCGTTGGCGCGGACCGGCTTCTCGTCCACCGGGCGCAGCAGGGCGAGTGACTGCGGCTCCGGCTCCGCCGGAGGGGCCTCCCAGACCACAAAGCGGACCGCCACCGTCCGCCCGGCGAGACGGGTGAGGATGCGCAGGACCACGGGGCGCAGCCGGTGTTCCAGCCAGTCACGGGCGTAGGTGTTGGCCACCCCGATGACGAATGCCCCGTCCTCATAGGCCACAAGTCTGGCGTCGTTCAGCCAGGTCTCGTATGTTGCCCGGGTCAGTTCCAGTTGTAGCTCACCTAATGCGGCCTTCCAGACCTGGTCGGCGTTCATTGACACCAATCCCCTCGCGGGATGCAACAGGTTCAGATTTTCCAGATGACAAGCAAGGAAGGCGCTAAACCCAAACGCGCCTGGGGGCACCCGGCTAGAGCCGGATTGCTGCACGGCTGGGGCCGAGAATTGGGACATTGAGGAAGACATCTCCCACGCCCCGATCGT
This sequence comes from Anaerolineae bacterium, assembly GCA_029932895.1. GTDB lineage: Bacteria > Chloroflexota > Anaerolineae > B4-G1 > DUEL01 > JAOZPF01. Next base: position 10,847 of record JAOZPF010000031.1, read on the forward strand.
GCGGGGAGTATTTTACCAAAAGAGCCAGGCGGGGGCAACCGCTATAGGGGCGAATCTCTTAAAAGAAGGATGGCTTTAAGATTCCTTATGCCAAGTAGAAAATCATCCCCCCAAGGGCGAAGAAAGAGACGATGATTGTCAGGGCGCGCTGCCATGCCCCCATATATGCTGCTGGCTACCGTTGGCATCCCAAAATGTAGGGGGGCGCTTCCCCGGCCTTGCCTCCCCCCGCGTGGTGATCACTGTTGGGGCTGTATTACGCCCGCCGATTTTTGGTTAGGCAAGGCATTTTGCACAAGAGCGTACTGAGGTGCGTTTGGATTGTAACGCCTCGAGCCCCGCGTAGGTGTTAGAGGAGGGCATCCTTCACCAGCAGCGGCGTTGGGTCGGTGGCCTGCAGGGCGGCCACAGCCTGTTGGATTCTGGGCAGCGACTCGGCCACATAGACGCGGGCCATTGCCTCCTTCTGCTCCGACAGCCGGGCGTCCTTCAGCAGCAGCCAGGAGCCGACCAGGTGCGACGCGGCCTCGACCAGGTCCACGGCGTAATAGCTGACCAACTCGGGGTCCTCCTGCCCTTTGAGGTGGTCGATGCAGTGGTTGAACGAAAGTGTGGCCTCTTGCACCTGCTCCTTGAGCGGGGTCAGGTCATGGCCGTAATCGAGCCCTGCCCACTCCTCCAGCAGCCCGTCGAGGATGTGGCCCAAAAGCCCTCCGGTGGCGGCGACGACCTGTAGCTGACTGGTGCCCTCGTAGATGCTGGTGACGCGCATATCGCGATAGTGTCGCTCGACGCTGAACTCGCGCATATAGCCGGTGCCGCCGTGGACCTGGATGGCCTGGTAGCAGACCCGGTTTCCCATCTCGGTGGCGTAGAACTTGACCAGCGGTGTCAGCACGTCTAGCTGCCGGCCCAGCCTTTTCACCCGGCCTCGTGCGGCAGGCTCTGGCTTCTCCGCCTCCTTCAACTGCCGCTCGTAGGCGCGGTGGAGGTCGACCAGCCGTGCGGTCTCATAGACCATCGCCCGCGCGGCCTCGATCTCGCCGCGCATCGAGAGCAGCATCCGCGTGACGGCGGGCAGGTCCCGGATTGGCCGCCCGAATTGGATCCGTTTCTCGGCGTACTGGAGGGCCTTCCGGTAGGCCGCCTCGGCGATACCCACCGCCTGGGCACCTACGGCCAGCCGAGCGCCGTTCATCAGGCTCATGGCGTAACGGATCAGTCCGAAGCGCCGCTTGCCGATCAGTTGCGCTGGTGTGTTCTCGTACTGGATCTCGCAGGTGGGTGAGGCGTGGATGCCCAGCTTGTCCTCGACGTGGCGGATGTGTACGCTCTCATCCGCCTGCACCAGAAAGAGGGAGAGGCCACGGGCATCGTCGCTGCCCGCTTCGGAGCGGGCCAGCACGACGTGAATGTCGGCTGCGCCGTTGGTGATGAACCGCTTGACGCCGTTGAGCCGCCACACGCCCGCCGCCTCGTCGTACGTGGCGCGGGTTTGCACGCTGCCCAGGTCGGAGCCGGCGTCCGGCTCGGTGAGGACCATCGCCGCGGTCACCTCGCCACGGGCAAAGCGGGGCAGCACCCTGACCTTCATCTCCTCTGTGCCGTACTCGTTGATGGTGGCAGAGACCTCCAGCAGGCCAAAGATGGTCATCAACCCGGCATCGGCGCGGGAGATGATCTCAACCATCATCTCAAAGATCGTCCCCGGCAGGTTCAGCCCCCCCACCTCCCAGGGCAGCATCGGCCCCATCAGTCCGGCCTGACGGAGGACGGACAGCCCCTCCCGTATTGCGGCCGGGTAGACGACCTGGCCTTCCTGGAGGCTGACCCCCTCCTCATCTCCCTCGGCGGCCCGCGGCGCGATGCGGGTGGCGCAGACCTCGCCCAGGAGTTGCAGCAGCAGCCGGTAGTTGTCCTTGGCGTCGTCATAGTTGCGCGGCGCGGCGGGGTAGCGGTCGTGATAGGTGTACCCTCTCTCCAGGATTTCGACCACTGTGGAGAGGTCGAGCTGTTCAAAGTGGAACTCGAGATCGGGATTGTCGGTGAAGAAATTGTCGGCCATAGCCACCTCTCCCTACTTGGCGTTCTCGCGATAAGCGTGGATCATCTGCGGGATGACCTCGTTCAAGTCGCCTACGATCTTGTAATGAGCGATGTCAAAGATGGGAGCCTGGGGGTCGGTGTTGATGGCGACGATGGTGCCAGATTGGTCCATCCCGGCACGGTGTTGCACAGCGCCGGAGATGCCGCAGGCAATGTAGAGCCGCGGGCGGACGGTGACGCCGGTCTGTCCCACCTGATGCTCCGGCCCGACAAACCCGGCGTCAACGGCGGCGCGGGAGCCAGCCACCTCCCCGCCGAGGACGCGGGCCAGCTCGCGGATCAGCTCAAAGTTCTCCTTGCTGCCCACCCCTGCCCCGCCGGCGACGATGATCGAAGCGTTCTTCAGGTCGCACAGAGGGGGCCAGGTCTGCCGCTCCAGGACTTTTACCGCCAGATCGGCCGGTTCGAACCGGGGCTCCACCTGAACCACCTCGCCGTGGCGGGCGGGGTCCGGCTCACCCAGCCGCATCACCCCCTCGCGTACCGTTGCCATCTGGGGGCGCGTCTCGGGGTTGACGATGGTGGCGATGATGTTGCCGCCAAAGGCCGGCCTAATCTGGTAGAGGAGGTTGTGGTAGGTTTTCCCCTTTTGTTGAAAATCGCCGAGCTGCAGGCCGGTGCAATCGGCTGTGAGGCCGGCACGGAGCGCGCTGGCAACGCGCGGGGCCAGGTCCCGCCCCACCGGCGTGGCCCCCAGCAGAAAGATAGTGGGTTGGCGCTGGCGCGCCAGGTCGGTTATGACCCGGGCGTAGGGCAGCGTGCGGTAGCGCGCCAGCTCGGGATGGTCGGCCAACAGGACCAGGTCGGCGCCGTATTGAAAGCCCGTGGTGGTCAGGTCGCCGACCTGGTGGCCGAGCAGCAGGCCGCAGACCGTTCCTCCCAGCCCTTCCGCCAGCTCCCGCGCCTTGGAGAGCAGTTCCAGACTGACGTCGGCGATGCGGCCGTCCTCCTGTTCGATGAACACCCAGACCTCGTTTTTTTCTGTCATTCTCTCCACTCGCCCTGTTACAGGATATACTCGTCGGCCAGCTCGCGCAGCAGGATAGAGACCCCCTCTGCCGAGGGCGGGACCTCTTTGCTCTCGCTCGTCTCCAGCGTGGCGTAATCCACCTTGAGCACCTTGGTCGGCGAGCCAGATAGGCCCAGCCGTTCCTCTTCGGCGTCGATGTCGGCGCTGGTCCAGAGGGGAATCTTGAGCCCCCGCTCCTCCAGGTAGCGGTCCAGTGCTTCCTCCGTCCCAAACTCGGGCCATCGCTCGAGCAGGGCCGGGATCTCCAGCGAGGTCGCGGCCAGTTTACGGGCGAGCACAAGGTAGGCGGAGGGGGGGCGGGGCTGGTTGGCCGAGTTGACGACGGTGAGCAGGCAGGGGAGGGGGCTTTTAACCACCTCTCGGCCAAAGGGAAAGGCCCGCCGCACGACGATCCCGTCCTCTGCCAGACCGATGATCTCGGCGGCGTAGGTGATCTGGGGCAGGCCCAGCTTTTCCGCGGTCTGTGGGCCTACCTGGGCGGTGTCGCCGTCGATGGCCTGCCGACCGCAAAAGATGAGGTCGATCGGGCCGATGTGCTCGACGGCGCGTTGGAGGGCGTAGGAAGTAGCCAGCGTGTCCGCCCCGGCGAACTTTTTATCTGTCAGCAGGACCACCTCGTCGGCGCCGCGGTAGAGCGCTTCTCGCAGCACCTGGGCGGCGCGGGGCGGCCCCATCGTCAGCACCGTCACCTTGCCGCCGTGCTGCTCCCGTATCTGGAGGGCCATCTCTAGCGCGTTCAGGTCCTCCGGGTTGAAAATGGCTGGCAGTGCGGCGCGGTTGACCGTACCGTCCTCTTTCATCGCCTGGCCGGTGATTCTGGCTGTGTCGGGCACCTGCTTCACCAGTACGACGCAGTTGTAACCCATTGGCTCCTCCTACACAGTGATGATCTCTCCCCCGTCCACCGGGATCGTAGCGCCGCTGATCCAGGTGACCTCGGGGTCAGCCAGAGCGACCAGGACGTGGGCCACATCCTCAGGACGGGTGAGCCGGCCGCCGGGGTTACGCCGCGCGGCCTCCTGTGCCCAGTGCTCGTAGCCGGGGATGACGCGGGAGGCGGGCGTGCTGGCGACACCGGGGCGCAGGCAGTTGACGGCGATCCCCAGCGGTCCCAGCTCCAGGGCCAGTTGCCGAGTGTGGCTTTCCAGCGCCGCCTTGGCCGCCGACACCGCGCCATAGGGCACCACCACCCGCTCTGCCCCGCTGCTGGAGAGGGCATAGATCCGGCTGCCGCGTGTCAGCAACCCTCGTCGCACCAGCCCTTGCACCCAATAGACCAGGCTGTGGGCCATCACACGCAGCGTCATCTCCATCTCACTCTCGCTCACTTCCTGTGCCGGGTCGGTGGCGATGAATGGGCGCAGTGCGCCAAAGGCCAGGGAGTGGAGCACAAAGTGGATCGTGCCCTCCTCCCCCAGCCGCTCTCTTATCCGGTCCAACGCGCGGGCGCGTTTCCGTGCGTCGGCGGCGTTGGTGTTGATAAAGACCGCCTGTTGCCCGGTGGCCTCGATGTCGGCGATGACCTGGTTGGCCCGTTCCAGCGTCGCCCTGGTATCAAGGTGGATACCCAAGATATTCATCCCGGCCTGCGCCAGCGCCCGGGCCGTCGCCGCGCCGAACCCGCTGGAAGCGCCCAGGATCAGCGCCCAGCGGCCTTGTAGTTCAGATCGATTCATTTCGTTTCTCCTCGCCAGTGCTGTGTTCCCCTTGGCTTCTGGGGTGCACTCTCTAATGATAACACCGCCCGCCGTTCAAAGCAACGCTCCCCTTGTCAGAGTGCATTTCACTTTGGGGACGAATTGGGAGAACAGTCCGTAGGTCGCGCTTGCGCAAGCCCTTTTGGGGT
>JAOZPF010000032.1 GCA_029932895.1 Anaerolineae bacterium
GGGACGTGCTGGTGCCGATGGTCATCGAGGAGCCCTCGGTCGTCGCCGGGGCCTCCTTCGCCGCCAAGCTGGCCCGCGCTGGGGGCGGCTTCCGCGCCGAGACCACGGAACCGGAGATGATCGGCCAGATCCAGGTGCTGGACCTTCCCGACCTGGAGTCGGCCCGCGCGGCGGTGGAATCGGCCCGGGAGCTGATTCTGGCCCGCGCCGACGCGGTAGACCCTGTCATCAAGCGGCTGGGCGGTGGCGCGCGCGAACTGGTGGTGCGCTCCTTGCCAGATACTCCCGCCGGGCCAATGCTGGTGCTCCACCTGATCTATGACTGCCGGGACGCGATGGGGGCCAACGCGGTCAACACGGCTTGCGAGAGCTTGGCTCCTCTGATCGAGCAGGTCACCGGTGGACGGGTGGGGTTGCGCATCCTCTCCAACTTGGCTGACCGGCGGTTGGTTCGCGCCTCCTGCACCATCCCGGCCGACAGTCTTGCCTTTGGCGACTTTGGCGGCGAGCAGGTGGTGCGGGGGATCATTGCCGCCTGGGGATTTGCCGCTGCCGACCCCTACCGGGCAGCGACGCACAACAAGGGCATTATGAACGGCATCGACGCGGTCGCTCTAGCCACCGGGCAGGACTGGCGTGCCATCGAGGCCGGCGCTCACGCCTACGCCGCCCGTTCCGGCCGTTACACCAGCCTCTCCACCTGGGAGCAGGACGGGGAGGGTAACCTGGTGGGACGGCTGGAGCTGCCCCTGGCAGTGGGGACGGTGGGCGGGGCGACCCGCTCCCATCCCACGGCGCGGGTGGCCCTCAAGCTTCTGGGGGCAAAGACCGCACGGGAGTTGGCCGAGGTGATGGGCGCGGTAGGGCTGGCTCAGAACCTGGCAGCTATTCGGGCATTGGCTACCGAGGGCATCCAAAAGGGACATATGGCCCTCCACGCCCGGCAGGTCGCCATCGCTGCCGGTGCGGTCGGCGCGGAGATAGAGCAGGTCGCCCGGCAGATGGTCGCCGCCGGCACGGTCCGGCCCGACCGGGCGGAGGAAATTTTGCGGACGGTCAAGAGCGATGGATGACGAGCGGGGCGTGATGTTAAAGCCGGACCGCGCGGTGGGGATCGTCGGTTATGGGGCCTATATCCCCCGTTACCGGTTGCCGGCGGCGGAGGTATCGCGCGTCTGGACCGATGGGCAGGGGGGAACACCCATCATCGAGAAGGCGGTGCCGGGGCTGGACGAGGACGCGGTGACGATCTCGATCGAGGCCGCCCGCAACGGACTGGCCCGGGCGGGCGGGATCGACCCCGCCGAGATCCGTGCCGTGTGGGTGGGAAGCGAGTCCCATCCCTACGCTGTCAAACCGACCTCCACCATTGTCGCGGCGGCGATTGGGGCCACGCCCCACACCCAGGCCGGGGATTGGGAGTTTGCCTGCAAGGCGGGCACCGAGGCGTTCCAGGCCGCGATCGGCTTTGTCGGTTCGGGGATGGCCCGCTACGCGCTGGCTATCGGCGCTGACACCGCCCAAGGCCGTCCGGGCGACGCTCTGGAATACACCGCCGGCGCGGGGGGCGCGGCCTATCTGCTGGGGCCAGCGGAAGAGTCATTGGCAATCATCGAAGGCTCGTACTCTTTTGTCACCGACACCCCAGATTTCTGGCGACGGGCGCAGCAGCACTATCCCTCCCACGGCGGCCGCTTTACTGGTCAGCCAGCCTACTTCCGCCACATCATAGCCGCCACCACGGGGTTGATGGAAACGCTGGGCACGACGCCGGCCGACTATGCTTATGCCGTCTTTCACCAGCCTAATCTCAAGTTCCCCCGCTCCGTGGCGCGCAAGTTGGGGTTCAGCCCGGAGCAGATCGCGCCGGGGCTACTGGTGAACGAGATCGGCAACACCTACGCCGCCTCTTCGCTGATCGGCCTCACCGCCACCCTCGATGTGGCCCGTCCCGGCGACCGTATCCTGCTGGTCAGTTTCGGCTCCGGTGCAGGGTCGGACGGCATTGCGCTGTTGGTGACAGAGAGCATCGAGGAGCGGCGGGACCAGGCACCGACCACGCGCGAGTACGTCGCTCGGCGGGAGGAGATCGACTATGCGACCTATGTACGCTACCGGCGCAAATTGAGGGTATGAGGCACGACGACCGACTATGAGAGATGTAGCGATCATCGGCATCGGCCAGACCAAGGTCGGTGAACATTGGGACACGGGGCTGCGCCATCTGGCGCTGGAACCGCTCCTGGCGGCGCTGCACGACGCCGAGATGGAGCGAGTGGACGCGTTGTACGTGGGCAACATGCTCTCGGGCGAACTGACTGGGCAGGAGCACCTGGGCGCGCTGGTGGCAGATTTTGCCGGTCTGCGCGGGATCGAGGCGGTCAAGGTGGAGGCGGCCTGCGGCTCCGGCGCGGCAGCGCTGCGCATGGGATACATAGCCGTCGCCGGAGGAATGGCCGACGTGGTGTTGGTCGTCGGCGTGGAAAAGATGACGGACATGTTGGGGCCACAGGCGACCTCGGCCCTGGCGATGGCCGCCGACGCCGACTACGAGGTGGCCCAAGGGGCCTCCTTCGTCGCCATAAACGGGCTGCTGATGCGCCGCTATATGTACGAGTACGGCTATCGCCAGGAGGACTTTGCCCCCTTTGCCGTCAACGCCCACGCCAACGGGATGAACAATCCCTATGCCATGTTCCACATCTCGGTCACGCCCGAATCATACGCCCGGGCGCGGATGATCGCCGATCCGGTCAACCTGATGGATTCGGCGCCGATTTGCGACGGGGCGGCGGCGGTGGTTCTAGCGCCGGCAGAGTGGTCGCCTAGTTCTAGCGCACCGGTGCGGATCGCCGCATCGGCGGTGGCGACCGATGCCGTGGCTCTGCACGACCGGCGGGACCCCCTGGTGCTGGAGGGGGCAGCGCTATCCGCCTACAAAGCCTATGAACAAGCAGGTGTGGGCCCAGGGGAGATCGATCTCTTTGAGCTGCACGACGCCTTCAGCATCATGGCCGCTCTGAGTTTGGAGGCGGCTGGCTTTGCCCGCAAAGGCGAGGGGGTGCGGTTGGCACTGGAGGGAGAGATCACCACCCAGGGCCGTATCCCCGTCGCCACGATGGGCGGGCTAAAGGCGCGCGGTCACCCGGTTGGGGCCACTGGCGTCTATCAGGTGGTGGAACTGGTACAACAGTTGCGCGGTCAAGCTGGGGCCAACCAGGTGGCGAACGCCCGCGTGGGTATGGCCCAGAACATCGGCGGCAGCGGTGCGACAGTGATCACACATATTTTGGAAAGGGCCTGAGTTCCGGGTCTCGAGCTGTACATGGAGACCTGCAACCTGCAACCTGCAACCTGCAACCTGCAACCTGCAACTTGAAACCCGAAACCTGTAACCTGTAACCGTAGGAGGCATCATATGAGCGTACCGAGAGACTGGAGATTGCAACAGCAGCGATACCGCCTCGTCGGCGAGGTGTGCGATAAATGCGGAGCACCCATCTTTCCACCCCGCGACATCTGCCCCGAGTGCGAGACCCCTGCCAAGACCCCGTTCACTTTTAGCGGTCGGGGAGAGGTCTATTCCTACAGCACCGTCTACCATCCGCCGGCCGGCTTTGAGGAGATGGTGCCCTACACCGTTGCCCTGGTCCGCCTGGAGGAAGGGCCGCTTGTGACCGCTCAACTGACCGATGTCAATGCAGAGCGAGTCGAGATCGGGATGCCTGTGGAGATGGTCACCCGGCGGTTGCAGGCCGATGGCGCCGAAGGTGTGATCAGCTACGGGTACAAGTTCCGCCCCGTCCTGAGGTGACGAAACTCGGCGAGTTGACGCCAGAGAGCATCGCTACTCCTGCTCGCTATTGGCGGTCAATGTAGAGTGTTACCGTATGTCATCCCGCCCGGATGTGAATGTCCGGGCTGACAAGGCCCCTGCGGGTTCAAGCTCCCGCGGGGGCTTTGCGCTAATCGGGCGGCCTGGCACCTGGTTAGGTGCCAGAGCCCATCCGAAAAATACTCGTAGTGCGCGCTCCAGCGCGCCTTCCCGGCGCTGAAGCGCCCACTATTAACCGTCCATCTGGCTTTCCGGACAGGCTCCAAGCCATCCGGCTCGCCCAGCAGAGCTCCCTCCGGGGGCCGCCTCCGCCCCCCCGGGGGCTTGGTTTTTGAGCCAACATCTCCCTCGAGGTCTCCCTAGGTGCGACGCACCTCTGGCTGATGAGAGGCCACAAGGGTCGCTCCAGTGACTATCCCATTGGCTCGAAAGCCCCGTTTTGTAGGTGCGTCGCACCTATTTAGACCGCCAACCCAGGTGGAGGAGCCAACCTGGTATTGGCAAGAACGGGAAAATCGGGTACAATAGAGGTGGACCAAAACGGAGGCCAAGTGATGTTGCGGAACAAATTGAGTAGAGCGCTGGTCGGCAGCGCGCTAAGTGTCGTGTTCCTCCTCGTCAGTGCCTTCCCCGCGGTTACCCGCGTGGCAGCAGGGCCTGGTTTCCAGCTCTCCTTTCCCAACGATCCATTCCAATATTTTCCCTCTACCCGCCACTATGTCCGCGGCCCGTTTCTGGAATACTATAACATGCGCGGGGGGTCTCGGGTTTTTGGCTATCCGCAGACGGAGTCGTTCTATGATTCCCAGTTCGGTCTCTGGGTGCAGTATTTCGATAATGTGCGAATGGAGTGGCACCCCTCGAATCCCGAGCCATACCAGGTGCAACTAGGTCTCCTGGCCGAGGAACTGGGATACCGACGCGCTCCCATCTCCCCTGACCGGATACCCAATGGTGACCCCTTCCGGGATTACTTTCCAGAGACGGGGCATGTTGTCTCCTTTGCCTTCTTGACCGCCTACAACCATTACGGGCTGGACATCTGCGGTTATCCCATCGCCGAGCCTGCGCTTGAGAATGGGATTATCGTCCAGTACTTTCAGCGTGTGCGGATGGAGTGGCACCCTGAGCGTCCCCAGGGCGAGCGGGTTACCTTCGGGGCACTGGGGCTGACCTACCTGCAGCGATTCAACGTCCCGGCCGACGCCCTAGCCAGTCAGCCTAGGCCGTCGCATCCGTCCGTGCCCGTCAGCACGCAACTGGATCAGGCGACTCTCCGCGTCCGGGCCTTTGTGCGCCGTGTAATCACGGGGCGGGAGGGCACCCAGACGGTGTACGTCTATGTCACCGACGCAGACCACCAGCCGCAGAGCGGCCTCAACGCCATCGTTGCCGTCCACTTTCCCACCGGAACCGCCCCATATCTGGCAGGGCCGACCGACGGCGATGGTATCGCCGAGGTCACGTTCCCCATTATGCCCTCCTCACCTGGAGAGCGGATCGTGGTGGACGTTACGGTGGAGGGGCAGGCAGCGCAGACGTTCTTTCTGATCTGGTACTAGAAGAGGAGACAGCGAGACAGGTAACTGGCCCACCGGGGGTTGTCCCTGTCTCGTTGCACGTGGTAACGCTGGCTGACGAGGCAGGCTTTGTCCTACTCTGTCCCGTCGTCAGCCGTCTCCTCTTCCTCCCAGCCGACGATCCAGACACAGAGCCCAGCCAGGGCAATGGTGGCGATGACGAGCGCCGCCCACTGGCCTGGCTCTAGCCCTACATTGCGTGCCGAAAGGACGAGGATGACCACCATGCCAATGGCTAGGGCGAACCAGGCCGTCAGCTGGGGGTGACGTTTCACAAAAGTTATCAATCCCGACATACTTTTCCTCTTTGAAATGAGGCCGTTTCCCTTTTCTACATTGGCCGCAAGACGCGGTCCTGGCGCAATTGTTTGAGCACAACCCATTCGCCGGCGGGATATGCCTCCCGCGCCGCTTCCCGCCACGCCCGCGGCAGGCTGGCGACCTCGCGGAACCCATAGCCAAATGCCTCCCAAAAGGCCAACACTTCGCGGGGAATGTCGGCGGGCACAAAGAGAATGGCCGCCTCCGCCTGCAATTCATGTGCCGCCTGCTCCATAGTGGTGAGGAGGGCATGACCGGCAGTGACCCGGTAGCGATTGGGTGAGATCATAAAGTCGGCTACGCGCGCGATCAGGTTCTCCACCTGCCACCCCAACAGGCCCACGATCTCGCCATCGGCCTCGGCGATGAGGAACCCCACCTTCCCCAAGCGGGCGACAACCGCTTCCCGAGTGACCCGTTTCCCCTGGGGCCGCGCTCGGTTGACAAAGGCAGCGATCCTCTCCGCGTCGGAGGGGCGCGCGCGACGAACAGTTATCTCTGGAACCTGTCCCATTCTCCCTATTCCCTCGGGTTGCAATCGCTGTGCCGTAAGGACGTTATCATTATACCCCGAAAGTCCCACCCGTCCAATTCGCCTCCACGCGCGGCGTGCGTCGGTTTGGGACAAGTTAAGCTCACCTGCCGCCACAAGGGATATCGTGGCACAGAGTCTTGTGCCCGCAGGTGGCGAACCGGTCAAAGCCTCGATTCCATCGCGATTCCGGGCAGGCACGCGGGTCTGAGCCCTACGCAGCGGGCACACCGCCCCGGATGACCTCCCGGTACGCCGCCTCCACCTGCGCCCGGGTTTGGGCCGGGTCCGTGTCGGTGTCAATGACTACATCGGCGCGGGCGACCTTGGCCTCTTGCGGCGGCTGTGCCCCTACACGCAGGCGGGCCTCCTCCCAGCTCAACCCCCGATCGGTCATTAGCCGCTCCACCCGGCGCTCTGGCGGACAGGTGGTCACCCACAGGCTGTCGTATTGCCTGGCCATCCCTGCCTCGATCAGCTTGATCGCCTCGACAACAACTACGGGGGTCGGCGCAGCGCCGATCCGCCGCGCCACCTCGCGCCTCACCGCCGGATGGACGATGGCCTCCAGTGTAGCCAGCGACGCGGGGTCGGCAAAGACGATGCTCCCCAGCCGGTCACGGTCGATCTCGCCATTTCTACCGACAATATGGGGGCCAAAAGCAGTGACGACGGCACGGTGGACCTCGGTGCCGGCCTGCATCACCTCGTGAGCCACCTTGTCGGCGTCGATCACCGTCGCGCCCAGGTCAGCCAGCATCCGGGCCACTGTTGACTTGCCGGTGGCGATGTTGCCCGTCAGCCCGATGACATAGTGCCGGGTCATGCCAGTTCCTCCCACGCGGCGTACTGGGCATCCAGTTCCGCCCGCAGCCGGCTGTGCTCCGCCCCCAACTCGGCCACTCGCTCTACCTCTCGCGCGGTACTGGCGGCAGCCAGTTCCCCCTCTAGTTGCTCCAGTCGTTCCTCCAGCTCCTGGATGGCGGCCTCGGCCGCGGCCCGCTGGCGGGCACGCTGCTCCGCCTCCCGCCGGGCTGCCCGTTCGGCTGTCCGCCTCTCGTCCCACGCCTGTCGCGCCGTACTCTTTGCTTTCCCGTCCGCCGCTGGCCGCGACCTCCGCTCCCGCTCCGCTTTCTGGTACGCTTCATATCCGCCCAGCACCTGCAGCTCGCCGTCGGCGATGGCCCAGACGTGAGTCGCTAGAGCGCGGACCAGGTAGCGATCGTGGGAAACAAGCAGCACCGTTCCCTCAAAGGTGGAGAGCACCTCTTGCAGAACCTCCTGGGAGGGAATGTCCAGATGGTTGGTCGGCTCGTCCAGCAAAAGAAAATTGGCCCCTTGCATCGCCAGCACAGCCAGGGCCACGCGGGCCTGCTCGCCGCCGGAAAGGTTGCCGACGCGCTTGAAAACCTCGTCCCCCGAAAAGTGGTAGCGTCCCAGGAGATTGCGCGCTCGGCTCACGCTGGAGAGCCCCGCGTCCAGAATCGTGTCCAGGACCGGCTTCTCGGGATCGAGGCCGGCGTGGGCCTGGGCAAAATATCCAGGGTGAACCCCTGCCCCCAGCCGGACCCGCCCGTCCAGGGGCGGGACCTCGCCAAGGATGGTGCGCAGCAGGGTGGTCTTGCCCGAACCGTTGGGGCCCAGGAGGGCTGCTCGCTGACCGCGGCGCAGTTCCACCTCGTCGACGCTGAATAGCGGCGCGGCGGAGTCGTACCCCACCGTGAGGCGGTAGAGGCCCAGGACCAGGTCGCCACTGCGCAGCGGCCGGCCCAGGTCGATCCGCATCGCGCGTGTCTCCCGCGGTCGCTCGATTCGTTCCATTCGTTGCAGCCGCTTGACCCGGTCTTGCGCCTGGCTGGTCCGTTGCCCAGCCATATAGCGGCGGATGTATTCCTCAGTTTTGGCGATCTGCTCCTGCTGCCGCTCATAGAGCGCCTGCTGGCGGGCAAGCTGTTCTGCCCGCTGGATCACGTAGCGGCTATAGTTGCCGCGGTAGGTCGCCAGCCGGCCAGAGGCCAACTCCCATACCCGGTCGGTTACCTGGTCCAGGAAAGCCCGGTCATGGGCCACCACCACCATTGCCCCGCGCCACGCTTTCAGGTACCCCTCCAGCCACTCGATCCCCTCCAGGTCGAGGTGATTGGTCGGCTCGTCCAGCAGCAACAGGTCGGGGTTCTCCAGCAGGAGGCGAGCCAGGAGTGCCCTGGTGCGCTGCCCGCCGCTCAAGTGGGCCAGTGGCTGGTGAAAATCGTCGGCGGTGAATCCCAGGCCGGATAGGACCTGCTCGATGCGGGTGGGGTAATCGTAGCCGCCGGCCAGTTCGAACGCCTCCAGGAGCGGACCGTAGCGGGCCATCGCCTCATCGCGGCGGACGGGGTCGGTCATCGCCGCCTCCAGTTCCCGTAACTGCCGGGCCTGGGAGAGCAGAGGGGTGAAGACGGCCTCCATCGCGGCCCAGAGCGTTCCCTCCCCCTCCAGTCCTGCCTGCTGCGGCATATAGCCAATGCGCAGGCCCCGCGCTCGCCGCACCCGGCCTCCGCTGGGTTGGTCAAGCCCGGCGATGATCCGCAGAAGCGTTGTCTTGCCCGACCCGTTCGGCCCCACCAGACCGATATGGGCCTCACGGGGAACCTCGAAGGAAAGCCCGTCGAATACATCCTGGGCACCATATTGCTTGGCTAGGTCTAGGCCAACGATCAAAGACATCCTGTTTCCTCACCCTCCTCTTTCCGGGCGTGCGGCATTATACCATAGGGCGGACGCGGCGTACAACGACGAGGCAAACGCCGGGTTGCACAGACGCCGGTTTTGAGGTATCCTCCCTCTGATGTTCACCGACGAAGCGATCATCCATGTCCGGGCGGGGGACGGCGGGAACGGCTGTGTGGCCTTCCGGCGGGAGAAATATGTCCCCTTTGGCGGGCCAGCCGGCGGCGATGGCGGCCGGGGTGGCAACGTGATTTTGTACGTCGATCCCGGCCTCAATACCCTGCACCGCTTTGCCCGCCAGCGCCATTTCCGCGCCGCGCGGGGCCAGCATGGTCGCGGCAAGGACCAGCACGGAGCTGCCGGGGCAGACATGCGCGTCCCCGTGCCGCCCGGCACCCTGGTCCGGGACGAGAGCGGGCGGGTGTTGGCCGACCTGACCGAGCCGGGCCAGGAGGTTGTGGTGGCCCGCGGCGGACGCGGCGGGCGGGGCAACGCCCGCTTTACCACTGCCACCAACCAGGCCCCCCGCATCGCCGAGAACGGCGAGCCGGGCGAGGAGCGAACCCTGTACCTGGAGCTCAAATTGCTGGCTGATGTGGGGCTGGTGGGCAAGCCCAATGCTGGCAAGTCCACCCTGCTGGCGGCTGTCACCGCTGCTCGGCCCAAGATCGCCGCCTATCCTTTTACCACCCTCCAGCCTCACCTGGGCGTCGTCGTGCTGGACGACCATACCGAGTTTGTGCTGGCCGACCTGCCGGGGCTGATCGAGGGGGCCAGCGAGGGGAAGGGGCTGGGTCACGAGTTCCTGCGCCACGTCGAGCGCACCCGCCTCCTCATCCACCTGCTGGATGGAACCGGTCCGGACCCGCTGGCCGATCTGGATGACATCAACGAGGAACTGACCGCCTTTGGCCACGGGCTGGGGGAGAGACTACAGTTGATCGCCTTCAACAAGATGGACCTGGACCAGGCGCGGACCCGCTGGCCCCAGGTGCAGGCATCTCTGCGCGAACGGGGTCTGCGGGCTTTTGCCATCTCTGGGGTGACGCGGGAGGGGGTGCGGGAGCTGTTGTGGGCGGCGGCGCGGCTACTGGCGGAACTACCCGCGGATTCTGGGCCCGCCCGCGAGATTCCTGTCTTTCGGCTGGAGGATGACGAGCGAGTCTTTACGGTGGAGCGGGAGGGGAATGGCTGGCGAGTGCGCGGGCGGCGAGTGGAACGGTTAGCTGCGATGACCCCTTTCCAATTGGACGAAGCGCTCCACCGTTTCCACCGGGCGCTGGAAGCGATGGGCGTGATGGACAGCCTGCGCGAGGCGGGGGTCAGGCCGGGCGATACGGTGTTCATCGGAGAGGCGGAGCTGGTGTGGGAGGAGTGAAAAGCCCAGAGATGACCGACTCCGCACCAGGTCAACGGCTGGGGGTGCTCGGCGGAACCTTCGACCCACCGCACTATGGTCACCTGGCACTGGCGGAGGCCGCTCGCGTCCAATTGGGGCTGGCGCTGGTGCTCTTTGCGCCCGCCGGCGACCCGCCCCACAAGTCCGGCTGGCCCATCACCCCGGCCCATCACCGCGCCGCTATGGTCGAGGCGGCGGTTGCCGATAACCCCGGCTTTGCCCTCTCCCGCGTCGACCTGGACCGGTCGCCGCCGCACTATACGGTGGAGATGCTCGCTCTCCTGCAACAGGAGTACCCACAGGCGGAGCTGTTCTTCCTGCTGGGTGGCGACAGTCTAGCCCAACTTCTCCACTGGCGTGACCCGGCGGGGATCGCGCGCCGGGCTCATCTGGCTGTGATGCGGCGGGCCGGCTGGGAGCCAGACCTGAGGGCGCTGGAGGAGAGAGTGCCAGGCATCGGCGAGCGGGTCGTCTGGCTGGACGTGCCCCAGCTCGACATCTCGGGCACCGACCTGCGGCGGCGCGTCCGCCATGGCCTGCCGCTGCGCTACCTGGTCCCGCCGCCGGTGGCGGAGTATATCCGCCGTCACCACCTCTACCAGACGGAGAACCTGACCACGAGGAGAGCAAGATGAATCGGATGACGAGAACCGCGCGACCGCCCCTGCGCTGGGCGCGCCTTTTCCTGGGCCTGCTGACCGTTCTGCTCCTGGTCGGCTGCCAGGGCGAGGTCACTCCCACTGCCTTTCCCACTCCCATCCCCACTCCCACGTCCCCCCCTCTCCCCCCTGGCGCTCCTGTGCCAGCCCGTACTCGTCGTCGGCGTCCGCTACGACCTGCCTCCCTTTGGCTATGTGACGGAGGATGGGGAAGTGACCGGGTTCGATGTCGCCCTGGGGCGCGAACTGGCCCGCCGCTGGTTGGGCGATCCCGACGCCGTCCTCTTTCGCCAGGTCCGCTCCGACACGGCTGCCCAGCACATTCTCGCCGGCGACGTCGACCTGACGCTGACGGCGCTCCCCCACACCCAGGACGCAGAGGCGCAGGTAGATTTTGGCCCACGGCTCTTTGACGACGGCTATGCGCTGTTGGTGAACAGCACCGACGCGCTGACGATCACCGCTCCCTCTGACCTGGAGGGTGTCCCGGTGGGGGTGGTGTCTGGATCGGGGGCGTCCGCTGCGCTGCGGGCCACCGTCCCCTTTACCCCCACCTTTTTCACCTATGAGACGTTCGGTCAGGCGCTGGAGGCGCTGGCGCGCGGCGAGGTGCGCGGCGTGAGCGACCTGCGGCGGCGGCTGGTGCGGGGACTGCAGGACGTGCCCGGCACGGTCATCGCCGGTCAGTTCAGCCACATTCCCCTCGCCCCGGCCTTTGGCCCCAACGAGCCGGGGATGGGCGACCTGGTGAACCTCACTCTGCAGGAGATGTTCGTCGCTGGCGATTTCTACGACCTCTACACCCGCTGGTTCACCGGCGACTCGGCTCCCACGGCCGAGGTCTGGCCCGGCAGGGCGATGGTCACGCCAGAGGAGGCCGCCAGCGCCACCAGCGTTTCCAGCACTATTGCCAATATCCAGGCCCGGGGACGGCTGCGGGTGGCGATGGTCTCTGACCGCTCACCCTTTGCCTACTTGGACGCTGCCGGAGACCCCGCCGGCTATGAGGTCCACCTGATGCGGCTGATAGCCGACCGCTGGCTGGGGGACCGCACCGCCGTCGATTTCCTGCCCGTCCCACTCGACGATGGGCTGCGGATGGTGACCAGCGGCGGGGCGGACCTGCTCATCGGCGCGGTGCCGCATACGCGGGAGGCCGAGCGGCAGGCCGACTTTGGCCTGACGATCTATGTGGCGGGAGAGGGGCTGATGGTACGGGCCGGGACGACGGTGGATGATGTCACGGCGTTGGATGGGCAGCAGGTAGCGGCGGTCGCGGGCACCGGCAGTAGCGACACACTGCAGCAGGTCGCTCAGGTCGCCCAGGTCTCTCTGGTGATCCTGACCAAGCCCACGTTGGAGGATGCACTGGCGGCGCTGGAGAGTGGGGAGGTGGTCGCAGTGGTGGGGGACCGGGCCGACCTGCTGGGTCCGGCCTATGCCACCCCAGGCATCGGCGTCACCGCCGACCGGTTGACTCGAGTACCGCTGGCCTTTGCCCTACCCCCAGGCGATTCCTCTTTCCGCGACTTGGTCAACCTGACCCTGCAGGCAATGGACCGCGAGGGGACGCTGAACGCAGTCTATGAGCAGTGGTTCGACGACGGACCGTTCGAGCTGGAAGAGTGGCCTGGCGAGTCCGGGGTCTTGCTGCGCATCGCTGTTCCTTGAGGGCAGACACACAGGTCAGTCTCCCAGTGCCCACCCAGAGTTGGTGTGCAGCAGCGTCAACACGGTGATGGTCGGCCAGTCGGCGATAGCCCAGACCCGCGCCTCGTCCCCTTCCAGTTCGATCTGCTGCGCTTCATAGCCAGCGGCCGCCGTCGCCTGCACCACTGCCATATAGTCAGCCGCCAGGGGATCGGAAAAGCTCCCCACCTCCAGGACATGCTCCACGCTTGCCAGCAGCACCTCGCAGTGGTCGAACGCGCCAGCCTGGAGCGATTTCTGTGCGTTGATGAGCATAGTCTCCAGAGCCACGTTCTCTGGGGCACGGGGGTGGCGGAGGAAATCGGCCACGATCCCCTGCTCCGCCGCCGCTGCCGGGTTGGGCAGCCAGCCAGTGAGAAAGTAGGCACTGGGGTCGTACAACGCCTGGTAGCGGCGGATATCGTCAAAGAGACGGATAGTGAGCTTGACGTCACGCACCTGCTCGTCGCTGGGCGGGTGGTCACCTAGCCAACGTACAAAGTCCGCCTCCGCTTCCTCCAGCCCCACGTTCATGTTCTCCCGCAACGCCGCATCGATGATCTCGGCGGCGGTGTCATACGAGCTGTCAAACGAGGTGTACCAGCGGAGAAAGCCATCCCAGCCGTAGGTATCGAACAAATAGTCGACAAAGGCTGCGGCCTCCATATAGCCGGTCTCGTGTTGCTGACGGTAAAAGTCGTTCGCCAGCTCCTCCAGCGGGATGTACCAGCCCAGCTCGCGAAGCGCAGCCGCCCGCTCTGGGATCGGCTCGACCTTGAAGTGGCCCCCGGCGACCCACACCGCCAACCCCTCTCGCGCCAGGGCAGGTGCCCAGTCGGTCAGCACCGCTGTATCAAGGACGTGAGTGGCCTCGTGGCGGACCACGACCCCCATGTCGTACCCCGCATAGTGGCGGTCGAGGTAAGAAAAGGCCAACCCCTGCCCAGCGTACCCGCCGTGGCCGATCACGCGACCGATCAGGTAGATGTCGAACGGCTCTGGCAGGCGGGCGTGCAGTCTTTGCTGTACCTCTTCCACCGCCTCGTCCGCCACGGCAGCAATTTCATCCAGGTCCCGTTCGGCGGCTGTGCCGGTGAGGTAATAGAGGACGCAGTTGTCCGTCCTCCTGACGGCCCAAGAAGCGTTGGCTTCAAGAGCGGGCAGTTCTGTGGCCGGGCGCAGCCGGACGGTGAGGGTGACGACGTTGTCAGTGGGGTCCTCGTCCCCCGTCTGGACCATGTCGTCGGGGTCGAGCCGGACGGTGATGGTCTGGAGGCCGAACAGCCCGCTGGTGTCCCAGGCCCAGACCAGGCGAGCGCGCGGGGTCAGGTCGAAGGTAGGGTAGCCGACGATCCCCTCGGCGATGACCTCATCGCCAGTGGTGGCGCGGCGTTCGATGCGGACATCGAGGTCGTAAGGGTTGATCTGGCCCAGGTTGCGCGGCGTAACGTCAAAAGTGACCTGGTCGCCGCTGTAGAGCGCGGGGCCGGGGTAAAGGAGGACGCTCTCTGGCGCGATGTAGAGGTCGCTGGGTGTGGGGGTGGGGCTGGGTGTGGGGGTGGGCGTAGGGGGGCTGGTAGGGGATGGGGAGGGCGGTGCAGGGGTGGGGGAGATTGCAGTGGGCAGGCAGGCCAGAGCCAGCAGAAGCAAGAGCAGCCCTGCGGCGAGACGCAGAGCGCGAAGCCTCACTCGCGCGTCCACAGGCTTACCGTCTCGATGTGGTACGTCTGCGGGAACATATCGACTGGTTGCACCTGTTGCAACCGGTAGCCAGCCCGGGCCAGTTGCCGACCATCCCGCGCCAGGGTGGCGGGGTCGCAAGAGACATAGACGATGCGGCGTGGGTTGGCATCGACAAGCCCCTCCAGCGCCTGGCGCGCCAGTCCCGTCCGTGGCGGATCGACCACCGCCGCGTCCAGAGCCTCATCTATGCCCGGCAACACTGTTTCCAGCGGCCCCTCGATCACCTCGACGTTCTCAAAATCGATCGTATTCTCCAGCAGGTCCTCCACCGCCGCTGGGTCTGCTTCCACAGCGACCACCAGCCCGGCCCGCTCCGCCAGCGGCACGGTAAAGAGACCCACGCCGCAGTATCCATCGAGGACCACCTCGCCGCCCTGCAGGTCCAGGCTATCCAGCACCAGTCGCACCAACTGCCCGGCCTGCCCGCTGTTAGCCTGGAAGAAGGAGGGCGCAGAGATGCGGTAGGTTCGCCCGGCGGCGACCTCGCTAAAAGCATTGCTGCCGATCAGATTAACCGCTCTACCGTCGGAGAGGAGGAGAACGCAGGAGACGGGCAGGTCGATCTCTAGTGCTGGCGGCTCATCATCCTCTGTCTCAAAGATGAGCATCCGCTCCCCCGTCCCGGTGCCAGCCCGCAGCGTGAGGGCGGTCAGGTCCGGCAGGTCCAGGTCAAGAGTGTCGTAGAGGTCAGAGAGTAAGGGGTGGAGGACCGGGCATGTCTCCACCGCCACCACCTCGTCGTGACCGGAGGTGTAGAACCCCATCCCCTCCTGGGGGGCGGGGTGGAAGCGGGCCTGGTTGCGATAAGCCCAGCCGGTGGGGTCGGGCAACGTAGGCAGGACAGGCGGGTCGGGCAGGCGGCCGAGGCGGGCCAGTTGGTCAGCCACGACGTCGGCCTTGAAGCGCAATTGGGCCTCATAGGCAGCGTGCTGCCACTGGCAGCCGCCACATCCACCGGGGCCAAAATGGGGGCACGGCGGTGGGACCCGGTCGGGGGAAGGGGTCAACACCTCCAACAGGCGGGCGTGTCCGTACCGATCGTGGTCTTCTACCACCTCGGCCCGCACTGTCTCGCCGGGCAGGGCGTAGGGGACAAAAATGACTTTGCCCTCGTGTCGGCCCAGGGCCGCGCCGCCGTGGGCCATACCGGTCAGTTCGACGGTCAGGGTTTTGTGCACTATCAGCCCCCCCTCAATTCCCCCTGCTCTGCGGGGGGACGGGCTATTTTAGACGCTCCGCGTCGTTCTTGCTCTTCTGGTTGCGAAGGCCCTGCTTCCTAACGCCTCCTGGAAGCTCCCGCTTCATTCTCCGAACACGGAGCGGCGCTGGTCGGACAGATGAATCAAGCCGGAG
>JAOZPF010000033.1:0-9026 GCA_029932895.1 Anaerolineae bacterium
AGGACTCGCAGCAACCCACCAACCAGCATGGTCAGCCCGCGGCGGCAGAGGACACGCCGTCCCTGCAAGAAGCGCAGGCCTGCTGGGAGGATGTGCTGAGCGCCGTCCGCCAGCGCGACCGCTCGCTGCAGGCCCTGCTGCGCTCCGGGCACCCGGTGGGCGTGGAGGGAAACGCACTACTCGTCGGCTTTGACCACCAGTTCCACAAGAGCCGGGTCGAGGAGGAGGCAAACCGGCGAATGGTGGAGGAGGCGCTGACTCAACTGCTTGGTCACCCGGTGCGAGTACGTTGCGTGCTCACGTCCACGCCGCAGCCGGCACCGACGCCGTCCGCCAGCTCCGCCAGCGAGGACGACCATCTGGTCCAGGCAGCCGTGGAAAAGCTGGGAGCGCGGGTGGTCGACCAGTCATAAGGGCGCATCCCTGTGTGCGCCCGCTAGAAGGAGAAGCAGCGTGGCCAAGAGAAAGAGAATATCCCCTATGGGCGGAGCGGGAATGCTCCGCAAACTGCAAAGCCTGCAGGAGGACATGCTCAAGGCCCAGGAGGAGGTCGCCGCTATGACGGTCACCGCGACCGCTGGCGGCGGCGCGATCACTGCCGTCGTCTCTGGCGACCGGCGGGTGCAGTCAATCGTCATCCAGCCAGAGGTGGTGGACCCCGACGATGTGGAGATGCTACAGGACCTGATCGTGGCAGCCGTCAACCAGGCCCTCGACCAGTTGGAAAGAGAAGCGGCCGCTAAAATGAGCGAGGTCACCGGAGGGCTGGGGTTGGACCTGGGGGCAATGGGCCTGGGATAGGCAGGAGGAGAGAATGACAAGCGTGCCCCCGGCGGTGACACGACTGATCGAGACCTTGTCAGAGCTGCCAGGGATCGGCCCCAAGACAGCCTCGCGGCTCACCTATTTTCTGCTGCGCGCCCAATCCGACTTGCCGCTGCGGCTGGCGGAGGCGCTGCGCGACCTGAAGGAGCGTACCCGTCTCTGCTCTGTCTGCTATACCATCACGGAGCAGGACCCCTGCCCCATCTGCAGCGATCCTCTGCGCGACCGCTCTGTCATCTGCGTGGTGGAGGAGCCGCTGGACGTGCTTGCCATCGAGCGGACGGAGCAGTACCACGGGCTGTACCACGTCCTCCACGGGGCGCTGGCACCGATGGACGGGGTCTTTGCCGAGAACCTGCGCATCGCCGAGCTGCTGCAACGTGTGCGCGATGGCAGGGTCAGGGAGGTCATCCTGGCGACCAACCCCACCAGCGAGGGGGATTACACCGCCGCCTACCTGCTTCCCAAACTGCGCTCCTTGGGCGCGCTGGTCACCCGCCTGGGGCGTGGCCTGCCCGTTGGCGGCGATCTGGAGTATGCCGATCAGATCACCCTGACCAACGCGCTAGAGGGGCGGCGAGAGCTGTGACCCAACCACTCGCCGCCACGCCCCATTCGTAGGGAGGGCAAGATGAACGTTGAGGAAATACTCGATCACTTGCACTGGCTGGGACACGATAGCTTCCGGCTGGATGGGCCGGTGGTGATCTATTTCGACCCCTGGCGACTCAAGGGGAAACCAGCGCCGGCCGACCTGGTGTTGGTCAGTCATGAGCACTCTGACCATTGCTCACCCGCCGACGTGAAAAAGGTGCGTGGCCCAAGCACAGTGGTGCTCGCCAGTGCCAGTGCGGCTGCCAAGCTACACAACGCCCAAACCGTCCGCCCTGGCGAGCGGTTGAGCGTGGCGGGGGTCGGGATCGAGGCTGTCCCGGCCTACAACACCACCAAATTCCGCTCGCCCGGCGTCCCCTTCCACCCCCGCGCGGCCGGACACGTGGGGTACGTGCTCACCGTGGGTGATGTGAGGCTCTACTTTGCCGGCGACACCGATGTGATCCCCGAAATGTCCAATATCACCTGCGACGTGGCCCTGTTGCCGGTCAGCGGAACCTACGTGATGACAGTAGCAGAGGCAGTGGAAGCAGCGCGGATACTGCGCCCTCAGATCGTCGTGCCGATGCACTATGGGTCCGGCATCGGCACACCCGACGATGGACGCCGCTTTGCCGCCCTCTACAAAGGGAACACCGCTATCTTGAAGGCGGAATAACCGCACGCGGCGGTCACTCCTCCTTCTCCTCCTCGTCGAGCTGGAGCACCTGGTCGATGATGCCGTACTCGACCGCCTGTTCCGCCGTCATATAAAAATCGCGGTCGGTAAATCGCTCGATCTGTTCCTCTGAAAGCCCCGTGTGTTTCATCAATAGCTCGTTCAACAGCGTGCGCATACGGAGGATCTCTCTAGCCGCGATCTCTATGTCGGTCGCCTGGCCCTGCACGCCGCCCAGAGGCTGGTGCAAGTGAATGGTGGCGTGAGGCAGAGCAAACCGCCGCCCCTTCTTGCCAGCCGTCAACAACACCGTCCCCATACTGGCTGTCATCCCCACCGCGATCGTAGAGATGGGGGCCCGCAGCAACTGCATAGTGTCATAGATCGCCAGGCCAGCGGCGATCCCCCCGCCGGGCGAGTTGACATAGAGCGATATCTCCCGCTCCGGGTCCTCGCGGTCCAGGAACAACAACTGCGCCACGATCACGTTGGCCACCTGATCGGTGATGGGTGTGCCCAAAAAGACGATGCGCTCGCGCAACAGAAGAGAAAAGATGTCATAGGGCCGCTCACCCCGGCCCGTGGACTCGATAACCATCGGGATCAAACCATCGCTGTTCATCTAACCCTCCTCCACTTGCTCGCCGCGGGCGATGGCGACCAGGCGGTCCACCACCTTGTCTACCAACAGGTCGTTGGCGATCCTGCGCCGGTTCTCCTCCCTCTCCAGAACCTCCCGCACAATGTCGCTCCGGTCCTCCCACGCCGCAACGATCTCGGTGATACGCTGGGCGATCTCCTCCTCACTGACCTCTAACCCCTCCTGCGAGACCACTTGCGCCAGCACCAACGAGTGCTCAAGCCGTCTCTTGGCCGCCGGTCGCAATTCCTCCCGCAGTTCCTCCTCGGTCTGCCTGGTCACCTTCAGATAGTCAGCGAGACTCATCTGCCTTTCTCGCCTCACCTGCTGCCCGAACTGCTCTACCACATCGTCCAACTCTTCTTCCAGTGCCTCTGGCGGATACTCTATGGTGGCCTGCGCTACCACTGCCTTGATCACTTTATCGGCGAACTCGGTATCCGCCTCTTCCTGTTTGTGCTGACGAAGCTGTGCCTTGATGTCCTTCTTCAGCTCCTTCAAGCTGTCAAAATTTCCCACCGTCCGCGCCAGGTCGTCGTCCAACTCTGGCAAGGTGCGGTCGAATAGCTCAACGAGGCGGACTGTGAACTCGGCCCTCTGCGGGGAACGGCCCTCGGGCATATCGAGCCAAAAAGTTCGCTCCTCATCGACCTTGATGCCCTCCAGGGCCCGGAAGAAACCGGGGGCGGGGTACTCCTCATCGGGGTCAAGGACGACCTCCACCTCGCTGTCCTTCATAAAAACGCTTCCATCCTCAGCGCGGCCCTCGACATCGATGACCAGCATATCACCCGCCCGCGCGCCGCGCCCCTCCGCCGGATCGAGGACCGCATTCTCCTCCCGCAGGTAGTCCAAAATCTCCGCCACTTCCTTTTTCATCACCCGGACGCTGGGCGGCTTGAGACGCAGAGAGCGATAGTCCCCCAGCTCCACAACGGGCGCGAGGGGAACGGTAAAAACAAAGCGCATAGGCTCAAGCTCCATCTCCACCAGGTCGCCCGGTGCATAGGGGATCAGTTCCTCCCTCTCCAGCACCTCCCGGTAGACCCGGTCGACCAGGTTCTCGGCCGTTTCATGCAGGATGGTCTCCTCGCCATACCGCTGGAGGATAATGCGGTACGGAGCCTTGCCCTTGCGGAAGCCAGGGATGTTGGTTCCTCGCGCGATCTTTTTGGCGGTGCGCTGCATCTCCCTCTGCACCTGCTCTGCTGGTATCTCGACAGTCAGTTGTACCACGCACGGCCCGGCCGACTCCCTGGTGATGTTCAGTTCAAGCTTTTCCATTCGATTCCCGTCCTCTCACTGCACACTGATACAAACCTCCGGGGCGCGGCGAGCGCCCCGGCTGGTGGGGAAGGCGGGACTCGAACCCGCACGGGTTGCCCCACGTGATCCTAAGTCACGCTCGTCTGCCCATTCCGACACTTCCCCACCGACAAACCCATTATAAACTGGAGTGGACATTCTGGCAAACCTGGTGATTACCCATATACCCTTGCTGTGGGTAGCCCGGCTCGCTGAAAAAGGGGTTTCTGGGAGTGGGGGGACCACCAGTGGCACCCAGATTGACGCCCCTCTCTGTTTGTGCTATACTCCAAACCAGAAAGGGTGTCAGAGTACCGATGAACAGTCCAGTTCTCCTGCTCAACGGCAACTACGAGCCACTCCACGTCTGCACCACCAAGCGAGCGATGGGGTTGGTTCTGGCTGGTAAGGCGATGGTCGTGGAGAACGGGCGGGGATACATTCACACCGTCTCCGCCGTCTACGAGCGACCCTCGGTGATTCGCCTGCGCTATGTCGTGCAACGCCCCCGCCCTCGGGTCCGCCTGAGCAAACGCGAGATCCTGCGCCGCGACGAGTACCGCTGCCAGTACTGCGGCCGCGAAGTGCCGAACATGACTGTCGACCACGTCGTGCCCCGTTACCGTGGGGGGGAGTACCGTTGGGAGAACCTGGTCGCTGCCTGCCCTCAATGCAACCGGCGCAAGGGGGGACGGAGGCTAGAAGAGACGGGAATGCGGTTGATCCGCAAGCCCTTTGAGCCACATCCCACCGCCAGCTACTTTTTCAGCCACTACCTGCACGAGTACCGCGAGTGGTCCCCATATATTGAAGGGTGGTGACCCGCCTACCAGAGCGCGGAGTAGGTCGCTCAAGTTGCGGGGCACTCGCCAAGAAGCCTGGGTCGAGCTACGACTTTGGCGAAACTCCGAGTCGATTGTTCCCGTTGATGTTTTTTTCTGAGGCGGTTCGGACAGGGGGACATGGCTCACGCAGACCAGCCACCCTATCGCGGCGCTCTACGAGGCAGAGACCGCCCGCCGCTGATGCCATCAACCACTTCACCTCGCCCGGGCTAGGTGGTAACTCGTACGCTGTCCGTTAGATCAGGAGGGGTGAACAATGTGAGGGCGGAGAATCGGCGTATTGGCTTTCCTCTCAATTCTGCTTCTCCTTGCCTCATCCAACTGATGCAAATGGTGTCATTGCAAGCGAAGCAGAGCGATCCCCACCACAGCGCAAGAAGGGGCTTGCTTCGTCGCCGTGCTCCTCGCCTTGCTCCCACGCTCTGTGCAAAAGCGCAACGACGGGGGACAGGCCGCATCCACAGGGCAGATAGACACGCCGGTCCGCCTCCACGGGCGGACGGTGAGAGCGCACAGATGCGCGCCCCCATCGCGCGCCGCCGTAAACAGGCGGCGCTGGAGGGAGCCACCCCGCGCAAGCCGCTTCACAATCTGGTGGGAATGTGCTATAGTGAGTGGGGGAGGTACGGCTATGCCAGCAATCTTTTACCCTTCCTTCCAAGCCCTCACCCTGGCCGACAAGATACTCGAAGAGATCGCCAACCGCGCGCCGGGCTTTGTCGGCCGGCTGGGGGCCTATTGGTACTGGCGGCTGCCGGGCGGGACGATGGTCACTTTCCGGCTGGACTATACGGTCACCGAGGAGCGATGGGATGTCATCCGTGCCGCAGCGACCAACGCCCGCGCCGGGCTCTTTAACTCGGCTGACTTTCCCTTTATCGCCTATGCCACCACCCTCTCCTCACCACCATATATCCACGACATGCAGGGGACAGCCGAGTGGTCGAACCGCCTCTACTTCCAGATGGGGCAGTTGATTGCCGACGCCGCCCAGTGGCTGCAGATGCTCCAGGCCGCCATCATCGCGCCCCACGTGGCCCCCCCGTCCTCTTTCCCCTACCTCGGTCCCCTGGAACGAGAGTTGGTTCGCTATGCTCTGCAAGAGATGGGCGGCCGCTTCAGCCTGGTTCGTCTCCACAAGGCCTTTGGCGACCGCATCTCTCGCCGCCGACTGAGCCAGATAGCCCAGGAGTGGGAAGCGCTGGGGCTTCTGACCTCTCGTCCGCGCCGGGTTACCTACGCCCTGGCGGCGTTGATCAAGGCCGACGATGACTCTGCTGATTGACGCAGTCGTCGTCGAGACGGCACAGGAAGGGCCGTACCGGCGACTGCGACTTTACGCCCCGGCCCTCGGGATCCGGCTAGCTCCCGGTCAGTTCGTCACCGCCGACCTAGGCGATCTGCTCCGGCAACCGCTTTTGCCCGCCACTATGGACGAGGAGGGATTGGAAACGCTGCTGCTGCCCGACCACCCCGCCGCCGCGCTGGAACCAGGTCAGATAGTGAGCCTGCTCGGCCCGCTGGGCAGCCCTTTGCGCTTGCCCCAGCCCCCAGCTCGGCTCCTTCTCGTCGCCGACGACCTCCACCTGCCGGCTCTGCTCGCAGCCGCGTCACGTGCCCTGGACGGCGGCTGCCCCACCGCCCTGCTCCTATCCGCCCCCACAGCCAGCACCCTTTATCCCCTCTCCTACCTGCCGCCCCCGCTGGAGGTGCAGGTGATCACTGGCGACGGCTCCAGCGGACGCGAAGGTACCCTCGCCACGGAGGGAGAGCTACTCGCCTCTTTGCTGCAATGGGCCGACCGGGTTCTAATCGCCAGCGACCCTGCCTTCTACCCCGCTATGGCGGAAGCGGTGCGCAACGTGCGCATCGGCCCACCGCCCGACTTTGCCCAAGCCTGGGTGCTGCCCCCTCTCGTCTGCGGGGTGGGAGCCTGCCAGGGTTGCGCCGTCGCCACTAGAGGCGGCTACCGGCTCGCCTGCACCGATGGCCCGGCTTTCGACCTGATGGAGATGGCTTTCTGATGGACGAGAGCAGTGCGCCCCCGCTAATAGAACTGGCCCCCAACCACAAGACGGGGCTACAGCTCTCAAACCCGGTGCTGGTCGCTGCCGGCTGCTACGGCTGGGGGAACGAGTACCGCGGTCTGGTGGAGCCGGAACTGCTGGGGGCGGTGGTGGTAGGTCCGGTGACGATGGGTCCGCGGCGTGGAGCGCGCCCGCCGCGGGCCGTACCGTTTCCCGGCGGAGTACTGCTTCACACCGGGCTGGCAAACCCCGGCCTACTGGCCGTCTTGCGACGCTCCAGCCGGGTCTGGGCGCAAAGCCCCGTCCCCGTCATTCTCCATCTGGCCGCTACCACCCCCAGCGGGGTCGCATCAGCCTGCCAGCGGGTCTCCGCCGTCGAGCCGGTGGCTGCGGTCGAGCTGGGCCTGCGCGACGGCGTGGAGGCGGAGGAAGCGGCAGCGCTCACCGCGGCGGCCCGCTCCACGCTGCGCCAGCCGCTCCTGGTGCGGCTTGGTCTGGCCGACGCCGCCTGGCTGGCCGAAGTGGTGGTTGCAGCCGGCGCCGACGGGCTGACCGTCGCCGCGCCGCCAAGAGGGACACTCCCCTACCACGGCCGGCTCGTCACCGGCCGCCTCTATGGCCCCGTCGTCTTCCCTCTGGCCATGCACGCCTTGCAGCAGGTGGCGGGCAGGGTAAAAGTGCCGCTGCTCGGCTGCGGCGGAGTGACCTCCGCCGATGATGGGCTGGCCTTCCTGCAGGCTGGCGCCGTCGCGGTGCAGGTGGATGCCGCCCTCTGGCACAATCCCACCAGCCCGGCCCGAATCGCACAGACCATCGCGGCCGGGCCGGTTCCTTCTGGAAAGGGAAGTGTGGTATAATCATGCTTGGTCTTTTGGGGGACAAAGCAAAGCAATGGTTTTCAAGGAACTGATAGGCAAACTCGGAGATCCCAGCAGGCGCGAGATCGCCCGACTACGAAAGGTCGTAGCACGGATCAACGAACTGGCACCAGCATACGAATCCCTCTCCAACGAGCAGTTGCGAGCCAAGACCGACCTCTTTCGGCGCCGGCTGGCGCGGGGAGAGCGGTTGGATGCCCTCCTGGTGGAAACGTTCGCCGCCGTACGAGAGGCAGCCCGCCGCACCATCGGCCTGCGCCACTATGATGTCCAACTCATCGGCGGGGTCATCCTGCACCACGGCAAGATCGCCGAGATGAAAACCGGCGAGGGCAAAACTCTCGTCGCCACACTGCCGCTCTACCTGAACGGGCTGGCGCTGAACCCGGAATGGGTCGCCCTGGCCCAACAGCGGTGGGGAGATGACCCCGACCGTTGGGTGTTTGAGCCGATCGACGAGGTGCCGGTGGGCCAGGGGGCACACCTGGTCACCCCCAACGACTACCTCTCCAAAGTCGGCGTCCAGTGGATGGGGCCGGTCTATCACGCCCTGGGCCTCACCGTGGGCGTCATCCAGTCCGCCGCCGCCGACCCCGAGAAAGGCTCTTTCCGCTTCAACCCCGATTACCCCTCCCCCGACGACCGCTACCTGAGCCTGGAGCCCGTCCCCCGCCGCCTGGCCTACAAAGCCGACATCACCTACGGCACCAATAACGAGTTCGGCTTTGACTACCTGCGCGACAACATGGTGCTGGACCTGGACGACCAGGTACAGCGGGAGCTGGTCTATGCGATCGTGGATGAGGTGGACAACATCCTCATCGACGAGGCCCGCACCCCCCTCATCATCTCCGGCCCGGCCGAGGAATCGTCCGAGCTTTACCGCCGCTTTGCCACCATCGTGCGCACACTGCGACCAGAGGTCCATTACGAGGTGGAAGAGCGGACGATGAACGTGGTGCTGACGGAGGAGGGTATCAGCAAGGTCGAGGCAGCATTACCAGAGCTCGGCCCTGGCGAGAGTCTGTATGACCCGCAGCACGCCCATATGCTGCCCTACCTCGATAACGCCCTCCGCGCCAGCGTGGTCTACAAGCGGGACAAGAACTATATCGTCAAGGACGGCCAGGTGATCATCGTGGACGAGTTCACCGGACGGTTGATGCACGGACGGCGGTACTCCGAGGGACTGCACCAGGCGATAGAGGCCAAGGAAGGGGTGCAGGTGCAGCG
>JAOZPF010000033.1:9036-15788 GCA_029932895.1 Anaerolineae bacterium
GGAGAGCCTCACCTACGCCACCATCACCTTTCAGAACTTTTTCCGCATGTACAAGAAATTGGCGGGAATGACCGGGACGGCGGCGACGGAGAAGGAAGAGTTCCAAAAGATCTATGACCTGGACGTGGTGGTCCTGCCCACCAACGTCGAGTACCGCGCCATGACCGGCGACCTGGTCATCAGAAACGTGCCGCTCCGCGAGCTGGAGACAGTCTCCTTCGCCGGCATCACGGATGGGCGGGACGGCGTGCTTGTGACAACCTACGAGAGCCGGGATGGCGGGGGGGAGCGGTACTACAAGCGCCTCGACCTAGAGGACTCGATCTACCAGAAAGAACCGGCTAAATTCCGCGCCGTGGCCCAAGAGATTCAGGCCCTCCATCAAGCGGGACGCCCTGTGCTGGTGGGCACGGTGGCGATCGAGACATCGGAGCGGATTTCCCGCATGCTCAAGCAACGAGACGTCCCCCACAACGTCCTCAACGCCAAGTACCACGAGCAAGAGGCGGTGATCATCGCCCAGGCAGGTCGGCCGGGGGCGGTGACGATCGCGACCAACATGGCTGGCCGTGGCGTGGACATACTACTGGGCGGCAACCCGGAAGGCCTGGCCCGCGAGCAGCTCCGCCAGGAGGGAATCGACCTGACCGAGGTCCCCCAGGCAGCGTGGAACAATGCGCTGGAGATGCTGCGGCGAGGGGAAGACCCCACCCAGGTCTATGCCGAGCGCTGGGCCGAGGTGCTGACCCAGGCAACAGCCGAGTGCGCCCGCGACCGCGAGAAGGTGGTGACACGGGGCGGGCTGCACGTCATCGGCACAGAACGGCACGAGGCACGGCGCATCGACAACCAGTTGCGCGGGCGGGCCGGCCGGCAGGGCGACCCCGGCTCATCCCACTTTTTCCTCTCGCTAGAGGACGAGTTGATGCGCCGCTTTGGCGGCGAGCGGGTCCAGAACTTGATGGCCCGCGCTGGAATGGAGGACATGCCGTTCGAGTTCGGCCTCCTCAGCAAGACCATCGAGTCGGTCCAGACGCGGGTGGAGGGGTACAACTTTGACATCCGCAAACACGTCCTGGAGTATGACGACGTGGTCAATAAGCAGCGGGAGGTCATCTACGCCCAGCGACGCGAGGTGCTGGAGAAAGACGACCTGAGAGACCACGTCCTGCGCATGGTCAGCGGCGAGATCGAGGGGTTGCTCGCCGTCCATTGCCCAGGTGAGGAGGCGGAGGAATGGGACCTGCGGGGGCTGCATGCCGAGTTGCGGGGCTTTTTCCCACTGCCGCCCACCTTTGACGTCCATCGGTGGACCAACCTCACCAGGGCAGAGATCCAGGAACAATTGGAGCAGGCTGCCGAGCAGGGGTACGACCGCCTGAACGAGATGCTGGGCCACAGAATATACCGGGATATGGTGCAACAGGACACCACACTGGCTATGCTGCGCGCCAGCAACGACCCGCTGCGACGACTGGTATACCGACACGTGGTCAAATCACTGGGCAGCGAGCCGGAAGAGGAGCAGGCCAGCCTGCCCCTGCGCCGCCTGCCCGAGGCAATGAAGGAAAAAGTGGAGCGTGGGTTCGTGGAAGGGGTGCGCCTGTACCGGGACCGTCAGGTAATTCTCAGGGCGGTGGACTCGCTGTGGGTTCGCCATCTGACCGACCTCTCCGCCCTGCGGGAGGGAATTGGCCTGCGGGCGTTCGGTCAGCAGAACCCCCTGGTGGCATATCAGAAAGAAGCTCACGAGATGTACCGCGCGCTGTTGGGCCGCATCCAGTCCCACGTTGCCCGCAGCCTGTACTTGGTGCCCAAGGATGCGCTTCCTCCGGCACGCCGCCAACCACGCCTGCGGGCATTTCGGCCCGGCGTGCCCGCCGGTGCCCGACCGGCACGCCGACCCCGCCAGGCCCCGGCAGCATCCGGGCCCCCCACGCACAAGCTGGGCCGCAACGACCCGTGCTGGTGCGGCAGCGGCAAAAAGTACAAGAACTGTCATATGCGACAGGACCAGGAGGCCCAAGCCGGGGCTACCGTCTCCGCCCGCCCGCCCCAGACACCCAGCCGCCGCAGGCGGCGACGGCGGTAGAGGCGACAGTGGTCACGGTTCCCATGCCTTGCAGCCACCGAGAGGATACGTAGGAGGACAGAGGAATGGAGCAGGACTTGATTGGCCGCTTGATGGCGGATATGGATCCTGATCTGCTAGAGTTTCTGCGGGCAAAGGTCAATTCCTTTGTCAAATGGAATCTCATCAGTTTCTTCTACGAGAACCCGCACACCACCGACACCGCCGCCAACATCGCCCGCTACGCCGGGCGCAACGTAGAGACGACCCGGGCCGAGTTGGCCGAGTTGGCAGCCGACGGGGTGCTGGTCGAGAACAGATTGGGGGATATGATCGTGTACTCGCTCCCCAACGACCCCCAGGTACGCGACCTGGTCAGGCGCTTTGTCGAGGCGTCGGAGGACCGTGACTTTCGGGTCAAGGCTATTTACCACATCATCCGCGGGATGAGGTGAGCGAGGCGAAAAGGAGGCGGGGATGGAACGCGTAGAGACAGGCATACCGGGCCTGGACGAAATGCTCCACGGCGGATTCCTGCGGGAGACGGCTATCCTGGTGGAGGGAGCACCAGGGACCGGCAAGACGACGTTCGGCATGCAGTTCATCTACCACGGGATCGTGGCCTGCGACGAACCGGGCATCATCCTGACTTTTGAGCAGTTCCCTAGCCAGTACTACCGCGATGCGGCGAGCTTTGGTTGGGACTTTCGCCGTCTGGAGGAAGAGAGAAAGCTGCACATCATGATGACCAGCCCCCAGGTCTCGCTGGCCTTTTTGGAGAAGGCCGGTGGGCAGATCGAGAGGCTGGCCCGGCAGATGGGCGCTCGGCGCATCCTGGTAGACAGTCTCTCCCATTTCGAGCAACTATCCAACGACCCCATCGAGCTGCGACAGACGATCTATGGCTTTGTCAATGGCCTGAAACGGGAAGGGCTGACCGCTGTGCTCACGCGGGAGAACCTCGCTCTACTGGGCGAGGTAGAAGCGCCGGATGAGGACATCCCCTTTCTGGTGGATACCTACATCCTCCTGCGCTATGTCGAGATCGAGAGCAGCGTGCAAAAGGCCTTTCTGGTGCTCAAGATGCGCGGCAGCAACCACGACAAGGATATCCGTCGTTTCACTATTACCGGGCGGGGAATCGAGGTGCAGTCCAAGTTCGAGGGGCGCGAGGGTATTATGAGCGGGAGCCCGCGCCGAATGGCTGACTCTTTTATGGAGGCTTTCGTGCGTAAATGAGGGGGGAACAATGATACTTGCGATGCGCATAACAGCCACAATCACCTGGGCGGGGATTGGCTTCTTGATCTTGATGCTCTGGCGGATCGCCCGTTTCTACGAGCGGTCGTCCGGCAAGCACGCTGCCTCCTTCCTGTTCCTGCCCCCCCTGCTGCTGATACCAGGTGGGGCGGCATGGTACATTGTAACCAATCCCAATTTCGTGGGCAGCGTGCCTGGTGACACCATGTTCGCGATCGGGGGAATCACTCTGGCTCTGGCCACCTCGCTCCTGCGGCAGGCAATGATAGGGGAACGATGAGCTACTGGCACATTCCACCCGAAATCATCACCACACCGTGGGAGCCGGCGGCTCTGGCCGCCGTGGTCTCGGCCATCTATCTCTACATCGACCTGAGCAGCAGGCTCGGCGCTGTGACCAAGATGCCACCTTTCTACCGCTGGTTCCTGGTAGGGGGCGGGTTGACCGGTATGGCCCTGGCTGTCTCGTTACTGCGTGCCGCCGCCCTTCTCTCTTGTCGGGAGGAGATCGCTTTTCTCGTCCAACCCGGTGTGGGGCTGCTCTTTTACCACATTCCCCTACTGATCGGGACCGTCATCAACGTAGCTGTGACCCTGCGCTATTGGTCCTGGCTGATAACGGGCACAGAGGGCAGGTAAGGAATGCAGGCGACGGGTGTTCTGTCGCCAGCTAGGGATCACTATGGCAGTTCAAACGGTGCACCAATGACGCAATCACGCCAAGATATAGCGACGCTGAGAGAATTCTTTCAGCGCATGCCCAAGGTGGACCTCCACCGACACCTCGAGGGCTCACTCCGTTTGCAGACCCTGGCCGAGATCGCCGTCGAACACGGCATCGACTTGCCCGCCTACAGTATCGAGGACCTCAGGCCATACGTTCAGGTGACAGAGGATGAGCAGAACTTTCACTCCTTCTTGGCCAAGTTCCGCCTGCTGCGCCGTTTCTACCGCAGCCGTGAGGCGGTGGAGCGGATCACCTATGAGGCTGTGGCTGACGCCGCCGCCGACAACATCCGCTACCTGGAACTGCGCTTTAACCCGGTGGCCCTCTCCCGCGCCCAAAACTTTTCCTTTTCTGATGTGACCGAGTGGGTCGGCAACGCCATCGCCAACGCTCAGAAGGACCACGACATTGTCGTCCGGCTGCTGCTCCAGATCGGGCGGGACGAACATCTCCAAGTGGCCGAAGAGATCATCGAGGTCGCGCTCGCCGCCCGACACCTGGGCGTGGTGGGGATCGACCTAGCAGGCGACGAGGTCAACTACCCACCCCATCGCTTTGCCCCTCTGTTCCAAAAGGCCAGCCAGGAGGGGCTGGGAATCACCGTGCACGCTGGAGAGGCGGGAGGAGCCAACAACGTCCGCGTTGCTATCGAACTGCTCCGCGCGCAACGCATCGGTCACGGCGTGCGCGTGATCGAAGATTCGGACGTCGTGCGCTTTGTCCGCGAGAGCGGCGTGGCGCTGGAAGTTTGCCCCACCAGCAACTTTCAGACCGGCGTCGTGGGCTCCCTCAGTTACCACCCCCTCCCAGATTTGATCGCCCTGCACTTGCCAGTGACCATAAACACCGACGACCCCAGCATATCGGACACGACGCTGACCGACGAGTATATGGTGGCAGCGCTGGTCATCGGCCTGGAACCGGCCCAGATTCGGGATACAGTGTTGACGGCCGTCAACGCCGCGTTCCTCCCCGAAGAAGAACGGCGCAGACTCTTGGAGCGATTTACAGCATGGAATACACTGCCAACCAAATGACCAACCAACCCCTCCGCGCCCGCATCGCCGGGCTCGTCCAGCAAGCGCTTCGGGCCGCCCAGGAGGCGGGTGAGCTGCCTTCCTTCCCGCTGCCGGAATCGCCGGTGGAGCGCGGCCGCCGCCGCGAGGAGCACGGCGACTATTCCACATCGGTGGCTATGAAACTGGCGCGAGAGGCACGGATGAACCCTCTCGAGATCGCACGCCGCATCATCGCCCACCTGGACCCCGCTCCCTTCATCGGACGAGCCGAGCCTGTAGCACCGGGATACGTCAACATCTGGTTGGATGAGAAATGGGTAGCGGCCCAGGTAGCTGGAATCATCGCCGCTGGACCCCAGTTCGGCGCGCTGGAGACAGGCCGCGGACGGCGCGTCCAGGTCGAGTTCGTCAGCGCCAACCCCACCGGCCCCCTCACCGTCGGCTCCGCCCGCAACGCCGTGTTGGGCGACAGCCTGGCAGCAGTCCTGGAGGCCGCTGGCTACGAGACGGAACGGGAGTATTACGTCAACGACGCCGGCTCCCAGGTGCGCCGATTCGGCGAGAGCATCCTGGCCCGCTACGCCCAGGCGTTGGGTAAGCCAGTCCCCTTCCCCGAGGACGGCTACCACGGAGAGTATGTGAGCGAACTGGGCCAACGCCTGGCCGCCGAGGAAGGTAACCGCTATCTGGAGATGGAGCGACAAGAAGCCGTGCGCAGCATCACCACCTGGGGGGTGGAACGAATGCTGGATGGGATTCGCCAGGACCTCCAGGGGCTGGGCATCAGTTTTGACACCTGGCGGCACGAGCGCTCCCTTTACGAGGAAGGACTGTTCGACCGCTTGCTGGAAAAGCTGCGGGCCGGGGGCTACATCGTCGAGCACGACGACGCCGTATGGTTCCGCCACCCCGACCTGGAAAAGGATGCCGTGTTGATCCGCTCTGCCCGCGTGGTTCCCGAACCAGCGGAGCGGCCCACCTACCTGGCCTCCGACATCGCCTATCTGTGGGACAAGTTGGTGGAGCGTGGTTTCGAGCGAGCCATCTATATCTGGGGGGCCGATCACCACGGCGATGTGCCCCGCGTGAAAGCGGCGGCCAAGGCACTGGGCCTGGACCCCAAGCGGCTGGTGTTCATCCTCTACCAATTGGTCTCCCTGCGACGATCCGGCGAGGAGGTGCGTATGTCCAAGCGGGCAGGGGAGTTTATCACCCTGCGCAGCCTCTTGGACGAGGTGGGAACCGACCCCATCCGCTTTATGCTCCTAGCTCGCACCGCCGACGTGACGGTAGATTTTGACCTGGACCTGGCAGTGGAGCAATCGGACCGCAACCCAGTCTACTATGTGCAATACGCCCACGCCCGCATCGCCAGCATCCTTCGCCACGCCCAGGAGCAAGGGTGGGCGCTGGACGAGCCGGCCGATATGACCCTGCTGCACCACCCCAGCGAGTTGGCGCTCATCCGCAAGATGTTGGAACTGCCGGAGGTGATCGAGACGGCAGCGGCCAAACTGAGTCCTCACTTCCTGCCGTTCTACGCCCAGGAACTGGCATCCACCTTTCACACTTTCTACCGTGATTGCCGTGTGGTCTCGGCCAACCCCGCCGATGCCGAGCTGACCAGGGCCCGCTTGCAGTTGGTTCAGGCAGCCAAAAGCGTCCTGGCTCGCGT
>JAOZPF010000244.1 GCA_029932895.1 Anaerolineae bacterium
TTGAACCCTCGTATCACGATGTGCTCCAACATTGGCTATTCCACCTCCGAGCGCAGGCAAGAGTATACCACAAGCCACGGGAAAAGTCAGCCACTCGTGCCTGTGGTTCGCCTCCAAATTGAAACGCGCTCCGTGAGCGCGGAAACGTTTCAGTTGCCCCTGCCGTTCACGGGGAGGTGGTGCGACTCTCCTGTTTTGCTTCGAACACCTGGGCTTGGCGCCAGTTGCCGGGAAGGTGGAAAGAGATATAATGGAGCCGCACGGAGGTGGCAGGATGGACGGACAGCGTGTGGAGCGATTGCAAGAAGAGGCCGGGCAGAAGGGGTTGGACTGCATGGCGCTGGTGCCAGGGGCCAACCTCTTTTATCTGACCGGCCTCTCGTTTCACCTGAGCGAACGGCCAGTGGTGGGGCTCTTTCCGGTGGACCGCCCGCCAGCCATCGTGCTGCCGGGGCTGGAAGCGCCCAAGCTAGAGCAGGCCGCCTGTGAGTTCACGCCCTATCCGTACAGCGACGAGGAGGGACCGGCGTTGGCCTTTCACCAGGCATGCGCGACGCTCGAACTGGCCGAAGCCCGCATCGGCGTGGAGGGGCTGCGAATGCGTTTGATGGAGGTTCGCTACCTGGAGCGGTACGCCCCCGGCTGCCAACTGGTCCCCGCCGACGAGGTGACGGCGGCGCTGCGAATGGTCAAGGACGAGGGCGAGCTGGACCTGATGCGGCGGGCGACAGCGGTGGCCGAGGTGGCTCTGCACAACCTGTTCGACCAACTGCGAGCCGGAATGACCGAGCGGGAGGTGGCCGGCCTCCTCATGGTCGAACTGCTCCGCGCTGGTGGGGAGGGGATGCCCTTCCAACCGATCGTCGTCGCCGGTCCCAACGCCGCCTCCCCCCACTCCACCCCCTCCGACCGCCCCATCCGGCCCGGCGACCTGGTGGTGGTGGACTGCGGGGCCACTGTGGGCGGATACGCCTCCGATATCACCCGCACCGTCGGTATCGGCAGCCCGCCAGAGGAGATGGCGCAGGTCTATGCGGTGGTGCATGAGGCGAACGCGGCTGGACGGGCGGCGGCCGGGCCAGGGGTGGCGGCCCAGGAGGTGGATCGGGCGGCGCGGGCGGTGATCGCGGCGGCTGGGTACGGCGAATTCTTTATCCACCGCACCGGTCACGGCCTGGGATTGGAGGGGCACGAGCCACCCTACATCGTGGCGGGCAACGAGATGCCGCTGCGGTCGGGGATGACCTTCACCGTCGAGCCGGGGGTCTATCTGCCCGGCAAGGGAGGCGTGCGCATCGAGGACGACGTGGTGATCACCCCGCAAGGGGCCGAGAGCCTGACCAACTTCCCACGCGAACTGATTCTCCTCTAGGCCGGGAACGCACGGTCCACCGCCCTCACGACACCAACCACCGCGCGGCCTGCTCGTGGGCCAGGGCGCGGAGACGTCCCCATCCGGCCCACGCTTGCTCCAGCGCTTGCAGTTCCGACGCGATCTCCACCAGCGCGTCTGGCGAGACCCAACGGAAGTCGGTGATGCGCTCCTCGCTGTCGCCCAACACCGGCTCCCCTTCCACCTCTCCCCGCACCAGCCAGGAGTGAAAAAAGAGCCGCCGTCGCCCGTCCCGCAGGGTGCAGGTCAGCAATCCCAGGGGACGGAGCTCTTGCAGGCTAAACCCGGTCTCCTCCTTCGTCTCTCGTCGCGCCGCCACCACCACCGCTTCTCCACGCTTGATACCCCCGCTGGGCAGCCGGTAGACCCCGTCCGGGTAGAATGATTTGGTATGGAGCAGCAGGTCACCATTGGGGCGACGCAATATGAGCACGACCTCCCCTTGCCGGTCACCCTGCCAGACTGCTCGCGCTATGTCGTCATAGAGCCGGTGGCCCACATCGACGTGGCGGTGGAGGGAGGGCAGGGGGCCGAAGGAGGCCTCCACCGCAGCGCGCTGGCGGCGGCAGGCGGCGGTGACGGTGGCGGGGCGGCGAGTGCAGGCCCACAGCGGCAACAGGCTGAGCAATAACGCGCCAGTAGCCAGCAGCCCGCCCTCGGGACCAAATAGCCCGCCGGTCCAGAGCGGCGGACCGCCCGCCCCCAGCGCCAGCAGTCCCTGCCAGGAGAGGCCGCTAACCGGCATCCCCAGCAACGGCCCCTGAGCCAGGTTCCAGGCAAAGTGAGTGCCCACCGCCAGCCAGAGAGTGCCGGACCGCTCCACTGCCAGGCCAAAGACCACCCCTGCCAGGCCGATGTTCAACATTGCCAGCCAGCTTGGGTGGGGGTTGAGGGCGTGGAAAAGGGCAAAGAGGATGGAGGTGGTCGCCACACCGACCACAGGCCCGCGCCAGGTGGTGAGGGCGCGCTGGAGGTAGCCACGGAAAGCGACCTCCTCGGCCACGGCGGCGGGAAGCAGCGCGGCTGCGTCCAAGAGAAAACTCCACACCGTGCCCGTCCCCCGCACCAGGCTGGCCCAGCCCAGCGCCAGTCTGGCCCCACCGATGAGCAACATGGCCCCCAGCCCCAGCGCCAGTCCCACGGCGACATCCCGCCAGCCGCGCGACGTGGCAAGCCCCATCGTCTCCATCGGCTCACGGTCCAGAAAGCGGCCCAGCAGGAGGGCCAGCCCCAGGGTCAGGCCGAGCCGCTCCAGCCCGATGAGCAGAAGCAGGAGAGGTGGGAACTGTCCCCCCACTATTCCCCGCAACACCTCCAGCAGAGGGCGGCCGGTCAGCAGCATGAGGACAGCATAGGCCAGCATCACCAGGGTGTCTAGCACCAGCGTTCCCGCCAGCAAACCGACCAGGTAGACAGCCACGCGCCAGAGGGGGTGTAACTGCCCGCCGCGGAGGAAGAGCCGCCGCCAGTATTGTCTTTTCATTCGACGCTCTTTCACGGTCGCATTACGAAAGCGCGACTATGGCGGCCCGCCCGCGGGAAGGCCGCCGCAACCGGACGAGATGACGCCCTCCGCTGCCCATCAGCGGATGCGGAGGGGAGCGACGCCGCCCGCGTCGAACCCGCAGGCGTGGTAGAACTCCTGGGCAGCTTCATCACCGCGGGAGGTATCGACCAGCATGTGAGTAGCGCCGCGACGGGTGGCCCACTGCACCGCCGCTTCCACTAGCGAGCCGCCGATCCCCTGCCGCCGGTAGGCCGGGTCCACCGCCATCTCCCCGATCAGCGCCCGCGGCCGCGTCAGGCCGGGCATGAAGGAGAGCACCAGAAAACCTACCACCTTACCCTCCGTCTCTGCCACCAGAACGCCCAGGGCGAGGCTCTCGCGGAGCCGTTGGGCGGCTGCCCGCCGCTCGTCGACGTTCATCTCGGCGTTACCCGGAACCAGGCGCAGGAGGCGCAACACGGCCTCCTCGTCATCGGGGCGGGCCTCACGGATGACGATGCCCGGCGCAGTATGGGAAGGCGCAGAGCGGCTATGAATCCAGCGGGAGATCACCTCTCGGTGGGTGCGGAAAGCCAGTTGTTCCGGGAGATCGGCGGGGTCAAAGACGCCTACGTCCTGCGCGTCATCCCCAGCTTGCAGTTTCCCGCCCACCGGCCGGGCGCGGTAAAAGATGATGATGCCAGATTGACCCGGCCCCTCGGGGAAAGAGTAGACGCCGAACAGCTCTAGCAACTCTACGTCGAGGCCGGTTTCCTCCTTGCACTCCCGAACCGCTGCCTGCTCCACACTCTCGTCGGCCTCGATATATCCGGCGGGGAGGGCCCACCAGCCCACAAAGGGTGGCTCTCTGCGCTTGATGAGCACCAGGCCGTCCTCCATCTCCACCAGTACCCCTGCGCCAGGGACAGGGTTATGATAGAGGACAAAATTGCAGACGGGGCAGATGTGACGCACCCGTCCAGCCACCTCCGCCTCTTTCATCTCGGCCCCACAACGGGGACAAAAGGTTGGATTCTTGTTTTCAGCCATTGCTTCTCCTCAGATAACAAATTCGGCACCGTCCCAGCACCATCCGGGCCAGGTACCAGAGTAGACGTCATGATAGCACAGAAAAGGGAAAATGCGAGCCATCTGGCACTCTCGGTAGCTCCACATTTGATCGTGGTGCAACCTTGGAATAGAGGCTTTAGCCGGGTTTTCCCTGGCAAGACGCTAACGAATGGTGCCATTTGGGCCCGAAACTAGCCACCGGACACTTTTGCCCACTTTGCCCGGACGTGAACGTCCGGGCTCGAGAGCCAAGCCCTGCGGGCTGGA
Organism: Anaerolineae bacterium; assembly: GCA_029932895.1. Lineage (GTDB taxonomy): Bacteria > Chloroflexota > Anaerolineae > B4-G1 > DUEL01 > JAOZPF01. The sequence continues at coordinate 4,218 of JAOZPF010000244.1, forward strand.
GGCCAGCCCCCGGATAGGGGCTTTGCCGGGTGAGCCGGGCGGTTTAGCGCCCGGCGTGACAAACAATCGGGAAATCCAGCTTTGCCTGTGTTTTTCCGCCCGGCGCTA
>JAOZPF010000245.1:0-2035 GCA_029932895.1 Anaerolineae bacterium
TGCTGGGAACGAGTTCTATGCCGTTCGCAGGTTTGACGACTTGGCTGTTTGTCTTGTGATGAATGGGATCAACCGAAACCTTGGCCGGAAAGGAACTCGAGCGACAGAGCTCACCTTCCGGCCTTTTTGTTTACGGAGGGCATTGGACGATCGATTGACCGACCGGCCAACCAGTCGTGGCTCAAAATGGCGGGCGGACACGCGGGTCTGTCCCTATCCTAACTTCAGCCTGGAGTCGATGCGGAAGCTGACTGTCAAGCGACAATTAGAAATGCCCATGCCGAATGGTTAACTTTCGGCGTCCTGGAGGGCGTCGGAGCCGCCCAACTGAATGCCATTGCGCCGCGCCGCTTCTTCCGCGCGTACACTCTTCATCTCGCTGCCAAATTCGATGATCAGGCTGTGATGCACCACCCGGTCAATCGCGGCCGCCGTAGTCAAGGGGTCTTTGAAAATCCGACTCCTTGATTCTGAGACCAGTTTACAATGACTCGACCGATTCCCCTAGTGGGCATTTCTAATTGTTATCAGGGGGTAATTATAGTTGTCGTTGGACAGTAGGACTTGCTAATCTGTCTTGTAGCGCAGGCGAGCGATGGCCTTGCATAGCTCGGCGCTCGGATCGTGACAACACAGATTTTTCATCCCGACGTTTTTCAAGCAATCTCTTTCACCGCGTCGCGGACGGTACGGCGCATCGTCTCGGTGGAACGTGCGGAGGCGCGTCGCTGGCCCTATTTCTCAGATCACTCCCTATTCGTGCTCAGGAATCTCTAAACCCCCAGCCGGCCTTGACCTCTCTGAGCACATTGTTCAGCATATTCAGGGTCTCTTCATCCGGCAGTTCCCCCTCGGCGCTGAGGACGATGCGGAAGGTGAAATCCATCCCCGGTGCAATGGAGAGTAGCTCCCCCGCCGCCTCGGCTAGCGCCAGTAGTTCCGCTGGCCCTAGCGTGGTCTCTGCCACCAGCACTTGAGAAGGACGGCGAACACGAGTGACGAGCGAAAGGGGACCCGCCCCCTCAGCCTGCACCACTCCCCGACTCACGGCCTTTTCGGCAGCGATGAGGAATTCAGCGTCCGGGACCCTCCGCCCCAGAATTCTGGTCTCCACCGCTTCTTTGATCTCTCGAAGGGTGGGGACAGGGCCTGCGGTGTACGAAAGTCCGATAGCCACCGCGTCCGGCGTCAGGCGGACCTTCTCGGCCATCTGGAAGACGACGTCGCTGGCCGCAGCCGGGGAGCAGGGCCAGGGGCCGCTCGTGGCTGTCCGCTCGAAGAGGCGCAAGCGCAGGGCCTCCTCGACGGCCTCTTGGATTAGCGTCCAGGGAAGTTTGTATCCTCGCCGGATAGACAGCGCGCTGACGAGCGCTTGGAGAGTGGCCTGGCCCTCTTCCCAGGCCTCGGGCAATGCCTGCGGAATCAGGTCGGCACCGCGCAAGGGCTCCGGCGGCGGCAGCAGTTCCAGGGCGTCGGGCAGGGGACCCGCCGGCAGAGGCTCGCGGAAGTAGGCAGCCTCCCCCGCGCGTGCCATCAGCAGGCCCCGTCGTACGGCGACTCGCACGGCCTCGTCCAGCACCTCTGGCGTCGCAAGGCGCGGCGCTTGCTCTCCATCAAAGATGGCCCGCCACCTTTCCAGAGGAACCGGCCCTTGAGGCGTGGGCCAGAGGGCATCATACGCCACCGGCTTCAGCAGGTCCGCATCCAGCGTGTGGAGGAGCGCCTTCTGAGCCGGCTGTACCTCTATATCAGGCCGCCGCAGGGTTTCCTCATCGGGCGGGACGCGCCAGAAAGTGCGCACCGAGCCGTCGCCCCGGACCAGGCGCAGTACGATGGCTCCCTCATCCACTCCTCGCCGCAGAGAATCGTATAGAACCTGGGGACGGAGAAGGCGGGGGAGACGGGAGAACTGTCCAAAGGCCTGGAGCAGCGCTCCGGCCCGCTTGCTCTCCTCGTCTGGCCGCCACAGGTCCAGGTAACTGCCGGGCAGGAGCAGGTCTGGGTCCAGGGTGGTCACGAGGAGACGCTCTTCTTC
>JAOZPF010000245.1:2135-4323 GCA_029932895.1 Anaerolineae bacterium
TGCCGGGCAGGAGCAGGTCTGGGTCCAGGGTGGTCACGAGGAGACGCTCTTCTTCCGAAAGAGTGTTCTTGATGCGGGCGAAGGCGGAGCCCTCCCCGTGGCGCAGGGTCTGCACACGCACCGCGCCGGTCTCGTCCACGGCGACGAGCAGGTTGTAGGCACCCACCACGGCTTCGGGGAGGTTGTTGGCCGCCTTCTGCTTGCGATGGGGTAGTTCCCGCTTCTGGTGCTCGGTGAGCACCCTCCGGTACTCCTCACCGCGCTCCACCCGGTCCCACCCCAGCCACTGCCGCACCTGCTCCCACAGCCCAGCCAGGTGGGAGGCTCCCGGCACCAGGGCGACGACGTTGTTCCGATAGACCCGTGGGTTCTGCGGGCCGGTCACCTGGTCGAAGTAGGCCTTCACTTCCGGTGGGAGGGGTTTGGCCGGATCCACGGCACATTCCGGACCCAGGACCAGGTAGTGCAACTGGAGATTGTCGGCCACATCGGCGGGGCCGTTGGGCAGGATATGGGAGGCCACGTCCGGGTCGACCTCGCGCAGGGCGGGCACGCTGCTGATGCGACGGCGCAGCTCATCATCTATATCTGCTTCGCTCAACTGCTCCATCGCTCGCACTTGCATATGGTTGAGATTGGGGTGAGTGCTGAGTCGCCAGACATTTGGATTCTCCACCAGGAACCAGGAGAGGGAACGCCACTTGCGCAATCCCTCCTCCAGCGCGGCCTGATCCACTTCTGGGTGAGCCAGCAGGGCCAGCAACTCGGAGGGCGCGGCCCGCTGACCGGGCGGGTGAGAGTGCAGGAAGGTAGCGATGACCGCCTGCTCGATCTCCCGACAGGTCAAGGTGGGCAGGCCAGCCTGAATCTCGCGGGCCTTTTCCAGTTCACCGGTCAAAATCGGCTCCCACTTCTCCCGTTCCTGGCAGACGGGGAGCAGTTCGTTCAGAGCGGGGGAGAGGTTCGAGCCGGTGGCGCTCAGGAGGGCCCAGGGGCCAATCAGCGGAGAGGGGTCCTGCCCGGCCGTTTCGCGGAGAGCGTAGGCCAGCAAGCGCAACGCGCCCCGCGTGCGCTGGAACTGGTCGTACTGGGTCCACTTCTGGTAGAGGACCTCGATCAGGTCGGGGTGGAAGGGGTAACTTTCCATCATTCGGTCGTAGGCGGCCTGGTCCCGCTGCGCGTCTCGCACCGGCAGCCGCTGGAGCGCCGCCATCACCGCGTCCACGACCGGCCTCCGTTCCGCCTCCCCCGGCACTATTTCCAAGAGCCGCCGCCGCAGCACCTCGGCCACATCGTCGCGGGTGACCGGCTCCACCGGCTCGGCGATGCGCCCAAAGATGTCTTCCAACGCCCCCAGGCACTGAATGCCGGTCTGGTCCTTGGCCTCGACCTTGGAGGCGATCAAACCGGCGACCAATGCCGCGCGCTCAACTTTGGCCGTCGCCTGGGTCAACACTTGGTAAAAGTCCTTGAGCGCGCCGAGGGAGCGAGGATCGTCCAGGACCAGTTGGCGGTAGTACCAGACCGCCTCGTCCACCAGCACCAGCGTGCCCGCCCCCTCCTGGAGAGGCGCCCGCAGCAGGTCCACCAGCAACGGCTCGGCGGGGACGGTAAAGTCCTCGTCGTGGCCCTTGAGGCGGGTGTAGCCGGCGTCCCCAGCCAGTTGGTACGCCAGTGCGCCCCACAGAGTGCGGACGCGGCGCGTCCGTCCATCGGGGCCGTAGACTTCTAGCCCTTCCTTCACGTCAAACTTGTCGCAGGGAAGGAGAGCGACTCGCGCGCGGGGCGGTTGAGGCAATCCGGTGAAGGTGACAAACTCCTGGACGGTGGGGTGGTCGCTCAGGCCCTGGCCCTGCTCGGCCAGGTGGAGGAGGGTGATGAGGGTGTGTGTTTTGCCGCCGCCATAGGCCACCTGGAGTTGCTGGACCGGCTTACCGCCCTGCCCGGCCAAGCGCAGGAGGACATCCCGCACCAGTTGCTTCATCCGGTAGGTGGGGTAGGTGCGGGAGAAGAACATCGCCGGTTCGTGGTAGACGGGCGGCGATTCCCCGGTGCGCACGCCGTTCAGGTCGGCGGCGAACTCGTCCAGAGTCAGACGCCCCGTGCGCACATCCTCGCGCAGGGTGCAGAGTTGGTGCCAGGAAGGAACTGTCATTGATCCTCTCCTATCTCTCCCCCCTCAGTCTTT
>JAOZPF010000246.1:0-1715 GCA_029932895.1 Anaerolineae bacterium
TGAGCCGGTGGAGGACGAGGCGTAGAGCGCAGAGACCGCGCCCGGCGCCCTGGTATGCACGAGCTTTCCGTGACCCGGTCCGTCCTCGAGATCGCCCTGGCCCACGCCCAGCGGGTCGGGGCGAATCGTATCCAGCGCATCAACCTGGTGGTGGGAGACCTCTCCGGCATCGTGGGGGAGTCGGTCCAGTTCTACTTTGACTTTGTCAGCCGCGGGACCCCGGCCGAGGGTGCGGAACTGTCCTTTCGTCACATCCCGGCCCAGTTCCGCTGCCACTCGTGCGGGGCGGTCTATGAGCCGGAGGGGAGTGATTGGTCCTGTCCGCTTTGCGGTGAGATGGAGCCAGAACCGGTCGGCGGGCGGGAATTGCTGGTGGAGAGCATCGAGGTGGAAAAGTGAGGCCGCTGCCGGTGACTGGTGTGGTGCTGGCTGGCGGGGCCAGCCGGCGGATGGGACGGGACAAGGCTTTCCTAGAGCTGGAGGGGAGGCCGCTGATCGGGGTCGTGATCGCGCGCATGGCGAGTGTGTGCGCGGAGGTGCTGGTGGTGGCGGGGAACGCGGCGCTCTACGCTGGGCTGGGAGTCGAGGTGGTGGAGGACCGTTTCCGTGGGGTAGGGGCGTTGGGTGGACTGCACGCCGGGCTGGAGGCAGCTCGGCACGACCTGGCCCTGGCGGTGGGCTGCGATATGCCGTTCCTGAACCCGGCGCTGCTGCGCGCCTTTGTCGCCTGGTCGGAGGGGCACGACGTGGCGTTGCTACGACGAGGGGAGCAGGTTGATCCCCTGCATGCGGCCTACCGGCGCACCTGCCTGCCGGCGATGGAGGAGGCCATCCGCGCTGGCAAGCGGCGCATCATCTCTTTCTTCCCTCGGGTGCGAGTGCGCTATGTGACGCCGGAGGAAATAGCCCCCCTCGATCCTCACCTGCGCTCTTTCCGCAACGTCAACACGCCGCAAGAATGGGCGGCGGCGCAGGCGGAGTGGGCTGGAGAGCTAGACAGGGAGGGGGGAGCGGTGGTAGAATAGCTTCCACTTATGGCAATGTCACAACAACCAGCGGCTCGCTACGTCCACATCACCGGCGTCGTGCAGGGAGTGGGATTCCGTCCCTTTGTCTACAATCTGGCCCTCAGCCTGGGCCTATCCGGCTGGGTGCTGAATAGCTCCGCTGGGGTCGAGATCGAAGCTGTCGGCCCCACCGCGGCGCTGGACGAGTTTGTCGTCCGGCTGCGCTCCGATGCACCGCCGCTGGCGAGGATCGAGCAGATCGACGTGGCCGAGATAGCCGCGTCCGAGGTCAAAACGCCAGCGCGCGGTGGGTTCGAGATCAGGCACTCGGAGGCGCGGGAGGGCGAGTTCCAGCCAATCTCCCCAGATATTGCCATCTGTGATGACTGTCTGCGGGAGCTGTTCGACCCCAATGACCGGCGCTATCGTTACCCATTTATCAACTGTACCAACTGTGGCCCTCGCTTTACCATCATCGAGGACATCCCCTACGACCGGCCCAAGACGACGATGGCGCCCTTCAAGATGTGCCCCGATTGCCAGGCAGAGTACGACGACCCCACCAACCGTCGCTTCCACGCCCAACCCAATGCATGCCCAATTTGCGGGCCCAGGGTTTGGTTGGAGGCCACAGGACTTCAACCCGAAACCTTGAACCTGCAACCCGAACTTTCCCCAGATGCGCCCATCCAGGCAGTGCGCCAGCTT
>JAOZPF010000246.1:1815-4256 GCA_029932895.1 Anaerolineae bacterium
GAACCTGCAACCCGAACTTTCCCCAGATGCGCCCATCCAGGCAGTGCGCCAGCTTCTCCATGCCGGGGCTATCGTCGCTATCAAGGGCTTGGGCGGCTTCCACCTGGCCTGCGATGCAACCAACGACGAGGCAGTGGGCCGGCTGCGGCAGCGAAAGGGCCGGGTGGACAAACCCTTTGCGCTCATGTCTTTTGATTTGGAGATGGTAAAGCAGTACTGTGAGGTGAACGAGGAGGAGCGGGCGCTGCTCACCTCCCGCGAGCGGCCCATCCTCCTCCTGCGCCAGCGGGCCGGCAGCCCCATCTCCCCCCTCGTCGCTCCTGGCAACCGCTACCTCGGCGTCATGCTCCCCTATACCCCTCTCCACTACCTGCTGCTGGAGCCCATCCGCAATTCGCCCCTCTCCTCTCACCCCTGGCCCCTCGCCCTGGTGATGACCTCTGGCAACTACTCTGAGGAACCCATCGCCACCGACAACGACGAGGCGCTGGAACGACTGGCTGGCTTGGCCGATGCTTTCCTTCTGCACGACCGCGAGATCCACGCCCGCTGTGACGACAGCGTCACCAGAATCTGGGCTGGCGTGGAGCTTCCGCTACGTCGCTCCCGTGGCTATGCTCCGTACCCGGTTCATCTCCCCTTTCCCGTGCCGCAGGTACTGGCGGTGGGGGGAGAGTTAAAGAACACTTTTTGCCTCACCCGCGAGCGGTATGCCTTTCTCAGCCAGCACATCGGCGATATGGAGAAATACGAGACGCTGCGCTTTTTTGAGCAGATGGTGGAACAGCTCGCGCGCACCTTCCGGGTGCAGCCGGAGGTAATCGCCCACGATATGCACCCTGGCTACCTGACGACCCGCTATGCCTTGGAGTTACAGGTCCCAGGGTTTCAGATTGCCGGTTCTGAACCTGAAACCCGCAACCTTATTGCGGTCCAGCATCACCACGCCCACATCGCCTCCTGTATGGCGGAGAACGGCCTGACGGGGGAGCGGCCGGTCATCGGCGTTGCCTTTGACGGGACGGGGTACGGCACCGACGGGGCGATCTGGGGTGGCGAGTTCCTGATCGCCGACTATCGCACCTTTCATCGCGCGGCTCACCTCGGATACGTGCCGCTCCCCGGTGGTGACGGTGCCATCCGTCGTCCCTACCGCATCGCCCTGGCCTACCTCTGGGCGGCGGGGGTCCCCTGGGATGACGACCTTCCTCCCGTGGCAGCGGCCTCAGCGGTCGAGCGACGGGTCCTGGCCCGGCAATTGGAACGGGAGCTGAACAGCGTCCCCACCTCCAGCACCGGTCGCCTCTTTGATGCCGTCTCCGCCCTGGCGGGGGTGCGGCAAGAGGTCAATTACGAGGCCCAGGCGGCTATCGAGCTGGAGATGCTGGTGCGAGCCGACGAGGCCGGCGCGTACCGGTTTGGTATAACCGTACCAGCGCCTCGCGCCTCGCACCTCGCACCTCGCAATTCGCAATTCGCCTCCATCGACACCCGCCCCGTCATTCACGCCGTCGTCGCCGATGTGCGCGCCGGGGTAGAGCCAGGTGTGATCGCCGCTCGTTTCCACAACGGCCTGGCGGCGATGACACGGGATGTCTGTGTGCTGTTGCGCCAAGAGACCGGCCTGAGCGAGGTGGCCCTCTCCGGCGGCGTCTTTCAGAACGTCACCCTGCTGGACCTGGTCGTGCCGCTGCTGCGCGAGGCCGGGTTTACCGTCTACACCCACCGCCTGGTGCCGCCCAACGATGGGGGCATCTCGCTGGGGCAGGCGATGGTTGCCGGCGTGCAAAACAATTATTGACAGTTGGGCTGTTTTGCGCTGCACTCTGACAAGCCCCCATCCGGCCGTTGGAGGCCACCGTGCTATTCATCCTGGTATCCGCAAAAAAGAGGGGGAGAAATGAACAGTCGGTTACTTCCTGTTGTCTTGCTACTATTTGGTGCGACGCTGGCCTGTAGCCTGGGGAGCACTACCACGCCAGTCCCCCCCACACCCGCCATCGCCGTGACCACCGCTGTGCCGGCCGTTCCTCCATCCGTCGTGGGGCCAACGGCGCTGCCCGTCGCCACCGTGACGCCAGCAGCGACGGCTCCCCCCACATCATCCACCGCCATACCGCAGCCGACCACCGTCGCTCCACTCGCCCCGCCCACGATCATCTCCTTCACCGCGGACAAGACGACCGTCGTTGAGTGGGAGGACGTGACCCTCTCCTGGCAGGCGACCGGTGGCACGGAGGTTTTTATCAGTTGGGTGGGGAAAAACTGTCTGCTTGCCGGTCCGACCGACCCTCTCGATCCCAACGGAGGGACGGTGGTCATCAATCCCGATGGTGAGGGGGACATCGTCCTTACGGTGCGGAACAGCGCGGGTGAGACCGAGGCCCACGTCTACCTGACCATCGAGTGCGCTTACGAGTGGGTACCCGCCCTGGCGGACG
>JAOZPF010000247.1:0-2824 GCA_029932895.1 Anaerolineae bacterium
TTGCCCCAGCGCAGGTGGTGGTCCAGAAAGCTCAGCGGCGCGCCCACGGTGAAGGAGTGCAGCCACAGGCTGAGCTTGGCCAGCTCCACCGCCAGGCGGTTCAGGTCCACGCCGTAGATGCAGCGCTTCATCACCAGGCGGGTCAGCAGGGCGGTGTCGTCCAGCCGCGCCGGATCCATGGCGATGCCCTGGCGCTCCATCTCGGCCAGGATCTCGCCCCGCACTTTCTCGATCAGCCGCTGGATGGGGTTCCACTCCCAGGGCACGTCGGGATGGTCGTCGTGGTAGGTCTGCATGCGCTGGATGATGCCATCGGTCAGGTGGTCTACGGCGTTGACCAGGAAATGGCCGGAGCCCATGGCCGGGTCACAGACCTTGATGCCCAGGAAAGCCTCGCGCGCGTCCCGCTCGGCCTCGTCCAGTTGCTTCCGCAACAGGCGATTGGCGGTGGGATCGGCGGTGCGGGCCAGTTGGCGGCGCAGGTCGGCGCAGCGGTCCATGGCCGCCTGGAAACGGGACTGGCGCTCGTCGAGGATGGGGTCCAGGGTGTGCTGGACGATGTACTCGACGATGTAGTCGGGGGTGTAGTAGGAGCCGCTGGCCTTGCGCTCGCCCTTGTCGTTGACCAGCTCGACCCTCACCTCTCCCCCTGGCCCCTTCCCCTCCCCCAATGTTGGGAGAGGGGAGGGGGTTGGGGGTGGGGTGAGGGCTACCACGCGCAGCTTGTTCTCCAGCAAGCCCTCGTAGATGGCTCCCAGGTTGCGCACGCTGATGTAGGCGTAGTCCACCGGCTGGCCGGCGTCGCGCACCAGGGTATCCACGGCGAGGGCCACGGCCCGGTCGCTCAACTTGTGTTCCTCGAGGAAGCGGTTTTCGGGGCTGGCCGGGTTGAACAGGCCGCCGTTGTAACGGGGAATGCCCAGACTGGGGTCGCCCTGGTCAATGCGGCGGAAGAGGGCCAGCAGGGCGTCGTATTTGGGCGTGGCGTGGGTGGCGTCGGAGAGGGGCAGGGCCTTGTCCAACCGCTCCGCCGCCCACTGGGCCAGGGCCGTCAGGCTTTGCTCGCGGTAGCCGGGGTTGTTGATGGGCAGCAGGCTCCGCGCCTCGGCGTAGAGCAGGAAGAGGAGCTTGTAGAGCAGGCTGAGGGTGGCCTGGTAGATCTCCCGCAGGCTTTCGTCGGTCTCCTGGCGGATGCCGCGCTGGTGGTAGCGGTAGGCCACAAAGCCGCCGGCGATCTCGGGCACCACCCGCTCGAAGACCAGTTCCTTCAGCTTGTCGCTGATCTCACGGGCGTAGGTGGCCGAGCCCTCGTGGACGCGCTGGACGAAGGACTTGCCCTGGGGATCGGGAGTAAATGCCTCGCGGCGGAAAAAGAGCCACCAGCGGCGGAACTGGTCCCATTGTTCGGGACTGGGTTCGCTCCCCCCCTCTGTCCCCCCCGCTTGCGGGGGGGATGAAAGGGGGGGCAGAAAATCGAACAGCAGGCCCAGGTCCACCTCGTAGAACTCGCTGGCGGTGCTGCTCACCTCGCGGCTGTAGAGCCGCCAGGTCACGCCGTTGGTCAGGATGCCCCACGGCACGCCCGTGCCCACCAGGTAACTGACCATCTGGTGGCTGGGGTTGCTGCCGACCTTCCAGGTATTGCGGCCACTGGCGTCCTTCTGACTGAGGGGGCGGCCCCAGTACTTGGCCTCGGCGATGGCCAGGGCGCGGTTGTAGAAGGGGTCGTCGTTGCCCAGATGGGGGTAAGCCGCATCCCGTGCCTGAGGGCTTTCAAAGAGGGCATAGTCGGGCCGGGTCACGCGCCCCCTGCCGCCCGACTTGGGCTGCACGATAAAGGCCCAGCCCAGCGCCTCCAGCACCGGTCTGACGAACTCCTCCTCGGTTTGGGCCTCGTTCCAGGTGTGGCCGTACCGGCGGGCTTTTTGCCACAGGGCACGTATCTTCTCGAAGACAGGCCGTGGGTCGTCGGCCCATTCCGGGTGATCGGGCAGGCGGGTCTCCAGGTAATGGTTGGAGAATAGGGTCTTGGTTTGCATTTCTTCTCTCCGAGAGCGGGGGCGAGGTGGCGGCGTTGGTGGTTTGGCCAGGGGTGGCGGTGGTGGACTTGCCGGAGGTTCAGGAGTCGGTTCGGGGAGCGGCGGTTCCGGCGATGAGCTGTCGGCTTTGGGTTGGCTGTCGAAAAGTGGGCCTGCTGGCACCAGATCGGCAGCCACCAGTTGGCCGGAGCGAGTGCGCTCCACAGTGAGGCTGGAGGAAACGGCGGTAGGCGGCTCGTCGGCCAGAGGATGGTACCTCAGCCGGATCGGTTTGGTCTGATGGGTGACGCCGGGGAAGGTGGACAGGATAGCAGCCACATAGGCCGGGTTGAACTCGGAGTATTGGCGGTGTATCTCCGTGCGGGTAATCTTTCCCTCACGTACTAGATGCTTCCAGGCGACCTCGATCTCCTGTCGCCGAATGGCACGAGTTTCACCGCTGGTTTCTACGAGAATCTGAAGTGCATTGCCGCCGACTTTCATCACACGGAAGGGACGTTTCTTATCTAACGTGTGGAGTTCCTGTCCTTCCAGACCAGCAACCTGAGTCCAGCATTTGGAGACGGGCTTGATAGGTCTTCGCCGCCGTCGGCGAGGAGACGCTGGCCCTACAGATCGTGCACAATCCCCGAACTCCGGCCGGAACCGGTAGCGCCCACCGCCCAGCGGCTTGAAAGCCAGCCGCCGCCACAGTTCCCAGGCGATGGTAGCCTTGCTGGTCATCCGCCCCTGCTCGTCAAAATGAACGGCTTTGAAGAGTTGGTCGGCCATCACGACCAGGTCCT
>JAOZPF010000247.1:2834-4253 GCA_029932895.1 Anaerolineae bacterium
CCGCCTCCCGGCCTCCCACCACTCGACGGCCTTGTGGTACATCAGGCCGAAGACGCCGTTACCCACCTCCTCGGCCTGACGGAACAGGGCCTCCCGGTCCTCAAAGCGCACATCGGCCACGTAGGCGTCGTCGTCCACGTCATACCGTCGTTTCTCCTCGTACGCTTCGTACTGAATCCGTCCATCCTCATTCAGCCACATCCGCCAAACGCGGATGGGATCCGTCTTGTCCGTCTCGCGCGGGGCAATGTCGTACTCCTGCTCGTTGCGGGCGGAGATCCGCAGCCGGGCGCCGGGATAAATACGATGGTGACGGAAAGTCTCGTACATGTCCCTGGACACCCACACCCGCCCCTGTTGCCAGTCTACCCAGGCGCGGAAGGACTCCATCTCGTCGCCGAAGTGATGGTGGAAGATCACCTCCTGCCGGCCGGAAACAAGGGGAGGGAACAATCGCCGCACCTGCTTGCTCAGAGGCAGCCAGCCCTCGTAGTAGTGACGGGCGCGGAGGGTGAACACGGCGTGGATGGGCCGGTCTTGTCGCCAGGTCTCCAGGTCTTCCTCCACCGGCTCTTCGACCTCGGGCTTCTCGCCCTCGCCAGCCGCCTCTCGGCGCTGCTCCTGTTCAACCTGCGCCTCGGTCGCAGGCTTGACGCCCTTGGGCAGAGTCACCTGGGTGGGCATCCGGGGAACTTCCAGCGTCTGACGCGCAGTGAAGTCTTCCCAGGCCCGCGCCGACACCCACCGATCCCCCAGATTGACCACCGCCTTGTGCCCTTCCAAGGCCCGGCGTAGGGCGAAGGCATGTAGAGCGTAAGCGTCGCTGCCGTCGTCACCCAGACCCCACACGGCATTGACCAGTTCCTCCGTCGTGCGGGAAACCGGTCCTCCGTCCATCAGCTCGTCTGGAAGCGCAGCCAGGGCCTTTTGCAGATCATCCCGGCTCACCCGGGGGAGCATCTCGGCCAAGCACCAGAAATTGCCCTGGGTGGTCTGGCAGGAGACGAAGCGAGGATCAGCGAACAATGCCGTCTGGACCGACTGTCGGGCGTTCGCGCCCTGCGTGCGCAGGACTTCATCCACCTGCGCCTCCGTGACCGACTGGCGATCCCCCACCGGGGCACCAGGGACCCCGGCGGCCATCAGACGCTCTGTGCCATCAGAGAGGAGCAGTGTCAGTACAGAAAAGGGCCCCTGCACGGGATTGCCCCCCTCCCGCACTGATTTCACGGTGGCGGGTTGGCCCTTGAAAAGCACCGTTTCTCCAGCCCGGTATTGGGCACCGGGTGCGTAGTGGCGCACTTCCGCTCCGGCTTCCAACCCAGCACGGATGGCGGCGCGGGTCAAGACGTTGATGTGGACGGGGCGTCCCGCGGTGCGAATCTCCTGTGCCAGCGCTGACAAGCTCACATCCTTAGC
>JAOZPF010000248.1 GCA_029932895.1 Anaerolineae bacterium
CGGGTGAGGCGGCGCTTTGGCTGACCTCTTTGCTCACGTCGTCGTCGTGGCGGATGATGTTGACCGGGATGGTGCCGATGTTGGCCGGATGGGCGGCGTCGGTGCCGATGGAAAAGGCGCCGTACCAAAAGTCGCCAGCTTCCATTGTAGGAGTGTCCCAATAGACACGCAGGTCATACGGTGTCTTTTTGGGCACGCTGTGCGGCCCGGTGACGGTCATTGTGCCGTTGTCACTGCCGGGTACTATCGCGCTGGAGAGGATGACCTCGTCCGGCTGTGAGGTGGAGCCGGCCCAGCTCTGCACCAGGATCCACCAGTCGCCGGCAGCGGGGTCGCTGACGTCACAGTACTCGTTCCAAGAAGGCGAGGTACTGGAGCACTCCAACTCGCTCGCGTCAGGGCCGTCGCCGTCCAGGTCTTGACCGACAAAGAGGTCTAGGTCGGGCGCTTCGGACTCGACGATGTTGGCTACCAAGCGCACAGCGTTGGCGGGGACGGTGTAGGTGAACCAAAAGACGCCGTCGTTCAAGTTGTCGAACGGGTTGCTATTGGTCGAGTCTTGGTTGAGCATCTCGACGGTGATATCCCCTTCTACCAGGCCGTACACGTCCAGATTCATATCGGTGATTTCGAGCGAGACGAGGTCGGGGACCAACTGCGACCCAGCATTGCGGCGGGTGTTGATCTCGACCAGGTTGGGCAGAACACCGGCGGACGGCTTGATGGCGATGGGGAAGTGGGCGTCAGGAGCAGGAGCCCCCAGCGGGAGCATGACATTCCCTGGCCCCTCGATGGTGTTGGTAAAGTCGCCTTCGTCGCCATCTCCCCAGCCAGAGGTGATCAAGTAGTAATTCGTGCCACTGGTCATCGTGTAGACTATCCGCGAGTCACCGGCCATCGTCCAGTCATCGTCCAGTGCAACCAAGTCAACACATTGATCGGTCGGGTCGAACGAACCTTCATAGAGATGGAGGTAGCCGTCGAAATTCTGAATACTCGTCATCGTGTATATGCCGTCAGCATCTACCTTAAAGTGCTGTTCGTGGTAGTTGACTGGGCCAAAGCCAGAGATGGAGCAACTGCCGCTAGAGCCGTCGCCAATCGAGTAGGGGCGATCCCATTCTGGCCCGCCGACGTTGGTGTCGGTATAGACGTACGGCGTTGCGAGTGTTTGCCAAACGCTTTCGGGGACAAAGTCCAGTTGCCCGAACACCCACTGGTCGTTGGGAGCAGTGGTGACGTCGGCCTCGATGGTGACAGCCTGAGTTGCTCCTGGGAACAGCACAAAGGTAGAAGGTGTGATGGTGATGGTGACGGAGGGGTTGATCGCTGCCGAGACCGTCCAGGTGACAGGCTGGGCCAGCGTGCTGCTCAGCGTGCGTACCCATTGGCAACTCTGCAGGCACTGCTCGCTGCCCAGGCTGGCGATGTTGAGGGTAGCAGGGTCGCCGCCACTGTCCGGGTCTGCCGCCAGGTAATTGGCGGTGTTTTCGTTGAGGACAAAGCCTGCCCTGGCTGCTTGCGTCAGGTCAACGCGGCCGGCGCCGCGGTCGAACGGATCGGCGGGCGTCGTGCCGTCCTCTTTGAGGACATTGGTCCAGGCGGTGCTCATCAGCGCCGATTGCACCTCTGCCGGCGTCCAGTTAGGATGGAGCGCCCTGACCAGTGCAGCCGAGCCGGCGATGTGCGGCGAAGCCATCGAGGTGCCGCCCATGCTCTCGTACTCGATACCGTTCATAGAAGCGGCGATGACAGAGACACCAGGCGCAGTGATGTCCGGCTTGATCACGCTGGTGGCGTTGGTCGTGTTGGCGTTGGGGCCGCGCGAGCTAAAGTCGGCCATGATGTCGGCATAGGCCGGGTTGTACGAGGTCCAGGTGCCGGAGATGGTCGCTGTGTGTGTCCCGGTGGTAGCCAGCCACTTTTCTAGCGCTTGGGCATCGTGGTAGCCGATGTGCAAGGCAGGCAAATAGTGGGCATCAGCGACGATGGACTCGCCTTGCGCCGCGGTATTGGCCAGCACAAAGCCGCCTGCACCACCGGCCCGCACGTTCCAGCCCTTGGCTACGCGGGCGATCGAGCCACGGTCGCAGACCACGATCTCGCCGTGGAACGTTCCGGCGGGGTACGGCTGCAAGCACTGCGCCGGGTCGCCGGTGGGGTCGTTGGGGTTGGGATAGTCACCAGCGTAGACGATGGGCGCGGGGCCGTAGCCAGAGGTGATGGATTCGCCATAGATGTCAGCCGGAGGCGGGTACTGGTCAGTCAGGACCACCTTGTCCAGGGCGACCTGCGCGCCGTCGAGAGCGTGGTAACGGAAGCCGAGGCGCATCGGATCGCCGGAGAGGTGCGAAGTTAGATCTATGTAGGTCTCGGCCCAAGTCCAGCTTGCCGGCCAGTCGCCGTCCGCCTTGCCGACATAGATGTCGTCGCCGTCGTTGACGCCGGGGCCGACGATCAGCCAGACCTCGAGGTCACAGTTGTCATAGGTGTCACGGCACCAGTAGAGGCTGCCGAATGACCAGAAATCGAGGTAGGCTTCTGTGAGCGTAAAGTAATCAGAGACCAGCCACTCGTCCTGCGGGTCGACGATCGGGTCCCATTGCACACTGGCATAGGTGTCCCCGGTGCCTTCCAGATACCAGGTGGTGGTGGGATAGTTGGTGTTACTGATGACAGCGGTCCATCCGGCGGGCGGTACAGCGTTGAACTCTTCGTCGATCAGTGTGGCGTTGGGAGCCAGGTGAGAGGGAGCGCTGCGGCCCAGTTGCTGCGGTGCTGTGCGAGCGTTGATGGCAGAGGCACTGGCGGGTTGCGGGGCGAGCGTGGATGCGTTGCGCATATTCACCAGCGCGTTGAGGTACTTGCGGTTGTGAGTCGTCGCGCCAACGGACGTGACCCACGGCGAGTTCGCCGGGGAGCCTATCGTCTCTGCACCGGGGCCGTCGTTACCGGCGGACACGGCGACAAAGACGCCCGCGTCCCGGCTGTTGAGGAAAGCGAGCGAGTCGGCATCTCCCCACGGGTCAGTAGGCCCGCCGCCGATGGAGTAGTTGATCACATCCACGCCGTCTGCGGTGGCTTGGTCGATGGCGGCAACGAGTGATGAGCCGGGGCAACCGCCGGGGGCACAGGCGTCATAGGCGATGATGTTGGCGTGCGGCGCAACGCCGGAGATAGTCAGGGTCATAGAGGTGGTGGAAAAGACCATCGTCGCGGTGACAAAGTTGCCGGCGACGGTGCTGGCGGTGTGGCTGCCGTGCCCGTTCCCATCTTCTGGGCCGTCATTCTCGTTCGGCCCGTCCACAAAGTCATACGCCCCGACGAGCTTGTCGTTACAGGTGTAGGACATTGGGTAGGTGGCGCAGAGGCCCAGGTAGCCGGTGTAAGGGTTGGTGTACGTGAATCCATCCGCCGGGCCGGGGTTGGCAAAGGAGGGGTGATCCATGTTGATGCCGGTGTCAATGATACCGACAACGATGTCTTCACCCATCGTCCCTGGCAGTCCACCGGTGTTTGTGCCGTCCCAGATGCCGGGAGCGCCGATGAACTCTGGCGTGTCGCTGGTGTCGGGGTAGCGGACGAAATCACGCTCCACGCGGCTGACACCGTCCATCCCGGCGACGATCGCCGCCTCGGCGGGGGTCATGCGCGCAGCGATGCCGTTGTAGGCGTACTTGTACTGGAAAGTTACCTCAATGTCGTGCCCCAGGGTCTCTTCTATAGCGGAGATAACCTGAGCCTGTTTGGTGGTGAGGTAGTGGATGTAGGCGACGCTGGTCGGGCTGTGGACATCGAGGCGGGTCGCGCCACGAGCGGCGGGATTAGTCGGGGCCAGTCCTGGCAGCCCGCCACGGTAGGTGGCCAATGGCGGGTCGTCGAACTGGATGATGTACATAGCCGGCTCGGTCGCGCCCTTGATCTCGCCATATACTGTGCCGGTCGGCGCTATCTGGACGATATTGGTCTCGGGGACCAAGTTCAAGTCGGGTTCATCGGCCTGTGTGGGCTGAGTTCCGATTGTGGTAACGATGGTCGAAAGCATGACCACCATTATCAATACATTGAGCAACTTGTTTTTCATAATCGTTTTCTTCTCCTAATTTGCGTTTTTCGTTCGATTACGGCTGTTATGGCATATGGTCATATCCTGACAAACCACCTCCTTGAAAAGTAACTGTTCAGCCTGAGGGATCAGCGAGAGGTTGAAGGAAAGACGGGTAGAAAGGATGGCCATCCAAGGCCAACACTA